>JAIBAF010000015.1 GCA_019695335.1 bacterium | reverse complement strand
GAAAGTACTTCAGCAATAATGCTTCCGCACGGTAACAATGCTGCCGGATCGGTACCCGCACTGATGTCAAAAGAAAACGTTCCGCTCGGCAGACCACCGGCTAATCGTTTAACAAAATCTTTATTGATTCTGGCTTGATCGACACTTACAGATGGATTTTTTATAAAACTTGGAATGTTATTTCCTAGAAAATCATTCACACTAATGAAATGTCTGCCTGGAGGAACCGTTAATCCGGCAAACAAAGGTTGCCGTAAGATCGATTCATTTCCTAAACGGGCATTAATGCCAATATAAACATCAGCTGCCGAGCCTCCGCTGTTAATAAACCGGATTCCGAATCGTTCAAAACCAGATACAGGAACTGTTTTATCACCTACACCTAATAATGCCAGAGGGAAAAATTGGAATTGGATAGGAGTTGTAGGCTCGACTTCGATAGTCACTCCGTTGACAGTACATTGACCATAGGACAGATTATTTACGGAGATCGCAAATAACGCCAACAAAAACACGACTCCGTGTTTTAATTGACTTGCTAAAGCATTCAATCTCATAACTTCTCCTTGCGCTTTCACGCTTTTTTTTATGATATTGGTCTTAAACAGTAAAAAATTTATCAACATAATTACTTTAAGGTAACCCTCTGCTTGTATTACACGCTGTGACAATTGTCACAAAGACACTTTTTCCATAGGGAACGGAAATCTATGAAAATTGAAAAGATAGGATATTGGTTATTCAAGATGAGAAGCTATACACCAATTCTTTTTCTTATAGTTTGCTTGTGGTGGGGCCAATTTGACCCGCTCATGTATTATACAGGTACTGCTTTGATTTTGTCAGGTGAATTGCTAAGAATCTGGTCAGTTAGTCACATAGGTCCAGGATCGCGTGTAATAGAAAAAGCCATTGGCCCTAAACTAGTTATTTCAGGCCCTTATAGACTAGTACGTAATCCGATTTATCTAAGTAATTTATTAATATATTTAGGTTTCGCAGTATTGTCAAACGTTTTCTTTCCGGTATTTTCTGTTATAACACTCTCTGTCTTTTTAATCATTTATTATTGCATAATTCGATATGAAGAAAACTTTTTGCAAGAAACATTCGGCGCACCTTTTATCGCTTACAAAAAATCAGTAAGAAGGTTTATTCCGGATTTTTTTTCATACCTTAAACCTGACTACAATGAGCCTGATCTTCGACTTTCGTTAAAATCTGAAAAAACGACATTGGCTGCGATCTTTATTTCGTGGATAGCAATTACAATGCGAATGATTTTAAAGCTATAAAGCTAACGAACAATAATTTTTTTTAATTCAACCACTCGTAGTGATTATTTCTACGTTTGGGTTGATAACCAGCATCCGTTATCATTTTTTCGATATCTTTGACGGTAACATTAAAGGCCGTACCATTCTGGCTGACAACATTTTCCTCAATCATCAAACTGCCAAAGTCATTAGCACCGTAATTCAATCCCATTTGCCCGATTTCTTTTCCCTGCGTCACCCAAGAAACTTGGAAGTTATCAATATTGTCCAACATGATTCTTGAAATTGCAAGCGTCTGTAGGTATTCGACCGGGGTGGTAAGCCGGATATTTTCTCTCGTTCCAAGAGGCACGTTATCGGGTTGGAAATTCCATGGGATAAATGCGGTAAAACCTTTGCCGTATTTTTCGAGACTTACATCCTGTAAATCACGGATTTTCATTATGTGTTCGATACGCTCTTCGAGGGTCTCAACATGACCGTACATCATTGTAGCCGTCGTAGTAATGCCAAGCTTGTGACTCGTGGCATGAACGTTAAGCCATTTATGCGTGTCGCACTTGCCGCGCGAAATAGCCGCTCGCACTCGATCGACCAGAATTTCAGCACCGGCTCCCGGTACTGAATCAAGACCAGCCGCTTTTAAACGAACCAGCGTTTCCTCAACCGAAAGTTCGGATACTTTGGCAATGTAATCGATTTCAGGAGCGCTCAAAACATGCAGCCAGATTTGTGGAAATTTCGATTTTAGATGGCGGAAAAGATCTTCGTAATACCCGATTTTCAATTTCGGATTCAAGCCACCCTGCATTAGAATCTGAATACCTTCAAGACTGATTAGCTCTTCGATCTTTCGGTCGATCTCTTCGTAAAGTAGTACATACCCTTCGTCAGAGCCAACCGGACGATAAAACGCGCAGAAACTGCATTTGTCCACACACACATTCGTATAGTTGATATTACGATCTATAATATATGTTACCACGTTGTCATTTTTCTTTTTACGACGCATGTAATCGGCCATAAAACTCAGTACGGGCAGTTCTTTACAACGATACAACTCCAGCCCGTCTTCAAAAGTCAGCCGTTCCCCATTTTCAATTTTATAAAAAATTTTGTCGAGCATCTTTAAACTTTCAAATTTTTCTGAAACTTCGCTAACATAAATAATTGTCTTTTGGAATTCAAGTTTTTTTAATCTTTATTGCCGTAATGATTGCTGTTTAAGTCAAAATTTTACAATTTGCGCACCCGAACCGATTTTTGTAAATTGGATTAAACATCCGTATCTCTTTCGCAGGACTTCCTTTGATCGCATTTTTTAATGGGAATTATTTACCCGAAAAAAACATAGCTATTGCTTGTACCGATCGCGGTTTTCTATATGGAGACGGCCTTTTTGAGACGCTGAGGTGTGTCAACCGTACTGTCGTAAGTTACTATGATCACTTTGACCGTTTTCAGGATGGCTGTCGACGTACGCGAATACCTTTGACTTATACAGCTGTAGAAATTCGTGAAGTGATTACCGAACTCTTACAACGTAATGCCCTTACGGATGCAACCATTCGAATCACTATTACTCGCGGTACAACGGATCAATTTGGTTTTGGTTTTTCGTCTTCAGCCGAATCTTCGTTTCTTGTTATGATCAGACCAAACAAAAAACTTCCGGCAGATCTTTATCAAAATGGTGTGAGTATCGATTTCAGTCATTTTCCAATAATGCCTGAAAGCGGAGCTGCTCTCAAAAGCACCAGTGCTCAATATTATGCGTTGATGAAACAAACAGCGCTGGACCAACAGTGTTATGAAATGATCCTTTGTGATCACTTCGATAAGATATTGGAAGGTACATCGAGTAATATTTTTATTGTAGCTGCCGGAACAGTTTCAACTCCTCCCTTGAGTAAAGGGGTGTTGGAAGGCATTACACGAAAACGGGTCATTGAAATCACTCAAAACAAACTCCAATTACCATTCGCTGAAAACAGTTTTTCTAAAAAAGAACTTTTGGCCGCCGATGAAATTTTCCTGACCAATACTAATGTTGAGATTTTACCCGTTACCCACGCCGGAGTCAAAGCCATTTCTAATGGTAAAATCGGGCCGATTACTCAAAAAATCTTAAATACGTTCCGCCAAACCTTAATAGAAATCCTCGAATGACTTTACAAACGACATCGTTTGATTGGTTAGGATCTCCACACGAATTGTACGCGAAACTCTATCCTAGCCCATTCAGCTTTTTTCTATTCAGTTCGATGCACGATCATCCCAACTCACGCTATTCATATATGGGCTACGATCCTTATATGATTTTCCAATCGAAAGGTCCGGCAATTTCATTTTTTGCAAATGGCAAATGGAATCATTTTAATGGAAATCCACTGGTTGAGTTCGAGAAAATATTTAATGAAGAATTCTCGAAATGGACTTTCACGGAAACTGAACAACATTATTTTTCCGGAGGCGCTGTCGGATATTGGGGATATGATTTGAAAGATTTTTTGGAAGAATTGCCATCAAAATCCGCAAAAGAATTTGACTTGCCCGACAGTTTTTGGATGTTTTACCAAAGTTTTATTGTCATTGACCATCATTATGACAATTATTTTATCGTTGGGAATCTCCAAGAAACTCAAAAATTAATCGATAAAATTAACAGTACGATTACCCCTGCTACGATCACCTGCGATTACAACATTTCTCCTAGCGTGTCTGAGAGCGAGTATATTAACAATATTTTATCAATCAAAGAAAGCATCGGAGCCGGCGACGTCTATGAAGTCAATTTAACTCAACGGTTTCACGTACAGTTTAAAAGCAATGAACCTTGGCGTGATTTCAATATTTTCCGATCACTCACCGAAGTCAGTTCGGCGCCTTTTTCAGCAATTATAAAGAGCCCGGAGTTTTCTGTGATCAGTTCTTCACCGGAGCGATTTTTAAAAATTCATGACCGGGAAATTGAGAGTCAGCCTATCAAAGGGACTCGTCCTTGTGGCAATGGATTTTCCGAAGATGAACAAAATTATCTCGATCTGTACACCAGCGATAAAGATCACGCCGAAAACCTGATGATTGTCGATCTTGTACGCAACGACTTGGGCCGTATCTCCAAGGCCGGTTCGATTATTGTCAAAGATTTATTCAAAATCGAAAAGTTTTCAACTGTATTCCAAATGCTATCCACAATTTCAGGAAAGTTGAGCGATGGCGTCTCAGCTATGGATGCTATTCGCGCATGTTTTCCTCCCGGCTCGATGACCGGCGCTCCCAAAATCAGTGCTATGAAAATCATTGAAAAACTGGAGCCCTACAAGCGCAGTATTTATTCAGGCGCTATCGGGTATATGGCCTTCGACGGCAGTTGCGATTTATCCGTGATAATCAGGACGCTGATTCTAATGGGAGAAAAAGGATATTTTCAAACCGGGGGAGCTATCGTATGGGATTCCGACCCAAAGAAAGAACATGCAGAATGTTGGGATAAAGCAAAAGGAATCTTGAACGCTTTGGAAAAGTTAAAACCGTAAAATTACCCGGCTTTACTCATGCCTTTCAGCATATGAATAGAATATCCACCAATCAATAAAATTACAATAATCATAATAGCCCACAGCCACCATTGACTAACTAAAAGCGGCTGAGTCAACTCTACTTGTTTTTCCATTTTCCATTCTTCACCTAATGTCACGTTCTTTAATTTCTCAGGAATTTTGTCTTGAAAATAAATAACGTCGTATTGAGGCGATACATCATCTTTGCGCCCATACACAAGGTAATAATCGGCACCTGGTTCCAACTCACTTTTAAGTTCAAAATAATTTCCAAGAATTTTGACTGAATCAACTTTGAGCGGCTGATCGTTACGATTGATGATCTCTAGTTTCAATTTATTCGTCTGTACTGCTTGAAAACTATAATCAACCGGTTCAAGGGATGAAGCAATAAAATCACCTATATAAATCCAGTTTTCAATCTCACCATTTGCTGTCTTGATTAGTCCAGCCGAATGATATGTCTTCACACGTCGATAGAAATCTTTTGAATTGTCTATATTCAATCGAAGTTCATTTACGGCATATTTTTGTTGGAGAGCAACGATAACGGACGTGATCTGTTCCTTCTTATTTTGTTCGGTTTTAATATCGATAACCGGCGCGCCATAATAATTTCCTTCACGTCGTGCATAATCGTAAACAACAGCTCTTTCCAGTTGCACCGGTTTAGAAGAAGATTTAAGTGTCACCCGGAAATAGGTATAATCTGACGCCGGAAAATCCAAAGTAGCATATTCATACTCGACGAATTCATTGCTTAATCGAACGATGCGTTGATTTTCGGCAACCGTCAGCCATTGCTTCTGATCGAAGCTGCCATCAATATCGATTTTCCAATCAAAATTTTTCTCGTCAAACTTTAATTCAATACGATTGACCGTATGCCGCTGGGCTTGCCGCAATGTAAAATATTGCCATCCGCTTTGCTTGTCGTAGCTTTTATTAATGATTTCAAAGGCTAGTTCATTCTTTTCAAATTTGGATCCCATCGATTCCATCACATATGGCACTTCAACCGTGTCTGAATTGGAGAGACGGTAAATACGAACGTCTTCCATGGACAAAGACATTTTGGACAGAATTTCGCCGCCGAGACGAATAGAATACCAGTTTTTCTCAGCAATATTTTCAAGACGGCGTTTGTAATCGTACCGATTCATCTGCGCAAAAGCTGCGCTTTGTAAAAGAATCAGCAATGCAATAACAACATTAGTTTTATTTTTTCTCATCTTCTCCAAAGATTATATGTTTGAATTTTTGATATAAGAACGAAACGGTTAACAGCAAAACACCGAGAGCAATGAACAGGATAATTTTGTATCCGGTTGAGATATCTCCAAGATCGATAAGATACAGTTTGATCAAAGTGATGGCAAATAAAACAATCGCAAAAATTCTCAATACTTTTCTTCGTTTCCAAATTCCATACCCGATGGCAGCTAGCGAATATACTCCCCATAAAATCGAATAACCGATTTGATACGACAACCGCTCCATTTCATCGTATGCTTCAGGGTTCATTAAAACCAGCCATGTTGTAAGTTCATTACTCAGTATTGCAATCACGAGTAAATTAACGAAAACAGGAAAGTACCGCGTGTATTCCGGTAGATGACGATTCAACATTTGCATCGTTAAATAAACCAATTCAGCGGCAAAAAAGTAACATAGATAACGAATTCCAATATGCATCGGTCCGGGAGGAAAATATTGCGTGAATTCGCTGACGCCGATGTAGCTTGTTCTCAGTGCGATCAAGGCCTCCAAAATCACAAACAATGCGATAGTCATAAAAAAGATATTTAACCCCAAAGCTGACCATACTAATCCGCGAATCGGCCACCGTTTATATACCAGTAACGTCAATACCGAAAGAAATACAAACGTGTAATTGATCAGCCAAATGTCTTTGAATTCATTCAGATCATAATTATAGATCGTACCATCGATGACCAGTTGTGATGAATAATATAAGTGATCCCAATATGCGCCGATCTCATTGAACATTGTAAAATACGTCAAAAAAATCATCAGGATTGCGACCATGTAGTTGCCGATTTTCGTTATCAACGATTTTTCGATTTCGGCATATAAAAATTTAGAGTCGAAAGAATATTTCACAATGCAGATGTACGAAAGTACAACGATCAATGAGGTTAAGAAATTTATATTAAACATGAATCGCCAGTTTTCTGGATCTTCCACGTTATAAAAATTATAAGCGGTTTCCCAATCCTGAATGAGACTGATAAAACTCAAGATCACGACGGCATAAGCCAGCCTTTCATAAAAAACAACTTTTTGAGTACGGCCGATCCAGAAAAGCAAGAACGCTTCGATTCCCCATATCAACGTTACCCAATTACCATTCAACTGCACCGGAATTGCAATGCTTATAAACGAAAGCACCAAGCCAATTTGTAAATAAAAGAATCTTCGGTCTGTAAGATTGGCTTTGTACGAATAGACGGTAAAAGGAAAATGTAAAACAGCATTGGCCACAGTAAATAATCCAAGGTAAAGGCCGTTGTCAATTTTATCAAAAATCGTATAACCGACTCCGTAATAAATAAAACTATTCATCGAGAGAATGAACACGTCTTTGATCCCAAAAACTTCTTTTTTAATAAACTTATAGGCCACAGTCATTAAATAGAACATGATAAAAAATGCCAAGCTAAAGCCGATAGCAATGGCCAAATGCTCGTCTTGTTTATAACGGTCAATAAACCAAGCATTAAAAATCAGCCAGGTAAACGTAAAGGCCAGATAATTAAGCCATACCCAATTGCGCCGAAAAGCAAGAAATAAAATACCAACATTGATTATAGTCACATACGATAATAAGATGACTACTTTGCCTTCTCCTTCACTCAAAAGAAAAGGAACCGCATACGCGCCGACGAGACCGTATATACCAATGATTTGCCGATTGTAGATCGTTGCAGCAAAGACAGTAAAAGCGGTAAGCAGGACCATCAGCACAAAAGCCAATGCTTGCGGAATGAGTCCGTAAAAATCATAGGCCGCAAAAATAGAAAAATATAATATCGCAATGCCTCCGCTGAGCAATACTGCGCTGAAGGCATTATATTTTTCTTTCATTCTGAACGCCAATACAAGCACAGCGGCTCCAGACGCCAGACCAATGACAACGCGTGTAAGCGGATTGATCAGATCATTGTCGATAGCATACTTCAAAAGTATTCCAAACCCCAAAACGAGAATGACAATTCCGATTTTATTGATGACATTCCCGCCGATAAATTCTTCCATATTTTTCTTTGCTGGCGAGGGTGCAGCGGTCACTGTAGTTGGTTTAGGCTGCACCGGCTTTGGAATTTCAGTTTTGTGTTCTTGTATCGGCGCAACAACTGGAGCTTTCGCTTCAACTTTCGTTTCAATGACTGTTTGACCGGCTTCCTTTTTCCGCATGACCTCCAGATCAGTCTTTACTTTGGCTAGTTCCGTCTGGGCATTGATCAAGGTTGTTGTAATAAATTGAAGCCGTTTTTCCAACGCTTCGATTTTTTCTTGGTCGGTCATAAAATTTTAAACCGTTTTAAAATTTATTGGTAATGATAAAATAGAAATGCCGGATGAAAAGAATGGAAATACTGTAGGTTTTTTTCCTGCCTCATCCAGAGTTTAGGCAAATTTCTGTAGAGGTGCAATCAGATTTTCTGGAAAAAAACAAAACCCGATCTCTCACGCATGAAAAACCGGGCAAAAAGCGAAGGTAGGGTCAACCTCCTCTTCTTTATAATTTTAAGGGTTAGAAGTTTGGCGCCTATTGATACGAATGGTAAGGCTAGAATAACTCCGCGAACACCGAAATATCATAAGAAAATGATCCTCAAACTGTGAATTGCCTATAAAATCGTATTCATCAGGATTTTCTGAATAATACTTAACGCCGAGTTGTCCGTTTTTTTCCATCGCTTTTTTTCGGATCTCGCCTTTAATAAAATCGGTCGGCGACATACCGGCAGGCTGGGTCTGTTTTTCCATTAAAATGTGAAAGCAAGGTTTGTAGATTGGGTCGGTTCCAATTTACAAAAGATGCCTCGCATTAGCAATAATTTGTATTTAACAAAAAACCCCAATTTCAAATTAACGAAATTGGGGTTAATTATAGAAACTGAACCGTTAGGAATTCTTTTTCCACTTGATCGTACAGCCGATCGCTTTGGTGAAATTGGTCGCAGGTTTTTGACCTTTACTTAAAGCATCGACGGCTAATTCAACGTATTTGTTTTTTGCCAAGGAGCCGTCTTCCGTATTATCATCGATGGCGCCGATGTACGCCACTTCGAATTTATCGCCTTTGTTCTGCAATAAATAAACATGCGGCGTACGCGTGGCTCCGAAAGCTTTCGCTATTTCCTGTGTTTCGTCCATCACGTAAGCAAATGGATATTTTTTATCACGGGCGCGTTCGACCATTTTGTCAAAGGAGTCTCCGGGTTGTACATTCGGATCGTTGGGATTGATCGCTATTACGGGATAACCCGCCGATGCAAATTTATTATGCAGATCAATGACACGCTGTTCATACGCCTGAGCATACGGACAGGTATTGCATGTAAATACAACGATAACGCCTTTGGCGTCTTTCATGTCTTTCAGCGACACGAATTTGCTGTCGACGTTTTTCAATTTAAAATCTTTAACGGCATCGCCGACTTTGTAACCGTCCTGCGCACAGGCGATCACAGGAATTAAAAACATCAAAAACATTAATCGCTTCATATCAATCTCCTTTCATGAGAGGTTTTATAATGGATTGTAATTCATTCTCTGTGAATTGTTTTTCATAAAATTGCTTGATATTCTTTTTTCCATTGAGTATCAAAGTTGCCGGAATCGCTCCCGACCATTCTTTACTGACTTTGTCGATATAGGCGTTTGCATCGGGCTCGTCTAATAACCACACGGTAGAACGAATGTTATTTTTCTGCAAAAACGGAATGACTTTTTTTTGCAACTGCGATTTGAAATCAAGACTAACCAAAATCACACGCAATTTATCTGAGCGATAGTTATCGCGCAAAACTTCAAAGTACGGCAGCTCTTCAATACACGGGCTGCACCACGTTGCCCAAAAATTTATTACATAGGTTGTATCATTATTTTGGTGCGTTCGTTTTTGAAGATCGTTAAATGAAATAATTTCCTGACCATAAACCGATACGGATACCATTAGCCAAAATACCAGTTTGAGCATAGTTGAGCCTTATATATGAATGGCCGGTAACAGATTTTCAGCAAAGACAGGTTAGGTCGAAATGTGTGGAAAATACGCCAGCAGAGATGTAAAGTTTCAGTCCCTTTCGGGTTATTTTTGATGCAATTTACTGTGACGATAACTAAAAAGAAAATACACGATCAATCCGATTACCAGCCAGATAAAGAACCGGCTCCAGTTTGTAATGCCCAATTCCGACATTAAATAAAAACAACTGGTCAATCCAAGAACCGGAATCAATGAAAACTTTTTCAAGAATGACAAAACCGTAACGATCGTTGAAACAGAAATAAAAAGTATCATGGGAATTTTGTGTTTAAATACATCCCAGCCGTGTTCGGTACCATTGGGATCCTGCATGCTGAAAAAACTGTTCCATGAATCAGGATAATAAAAATAAATCACCGCAATCGTACCCAAAAATAGGGCAGGAATAATGAATTGTCCATTGATATACGGAACCCGGAATTTAGCGTTTTTCACATTCGATGAATTCTGCAGCATCAACGTTCCGCCACACACGAGAACAAAGGCGAACAGCGTTCCAATACTCGTCAGATCAGTGACTTCCGTTAGGTTCATAAACAGTGCCGGAACCGCGACTACGAAACCGGCAATGACTGTCGAGAACGACGGTGTTTTATATTTAGAATGAATGGCTGCAAATTTTTTCGGCAAAAGCCCGTCGCGGCTCATGCTCATCCATATGCGCGCCTGGCCGATCTGGAAGACCAGGAAAACGCTTGCCGTTGCAATAACCGCACTGATGGCAACGATACCACTGATCCAGTTGAGACCCACTTTTTTGAAGACAAACGCCATCGGATCGCCCACGGCCAATTCGGAATAATTAACCATTCCCGTCAGCGTTAATGAAATGACGATGTATAGAACGGTACAAATTACCAGTGAATAAATCATTCCACGGGGTAAATCCCGTTGCGGATCTTTACACTCCTCAGCCGTTGTGGAAATCGCATCAAATCCGATGTAGGCAAAAAACACAGCCGAAACGCCTTTCAAAACACCGGCGACACCGTGAGGCGCGAATGGACTCCAGTTGTCGGGATTGACGTAAAAAAAACCGATGGCAATGACGAGAAAAATAATCGCGAGTTTGATTCCCACCATGATATTGCTGGCGGTACGCGATTCTTTGATGCCGATATAAATCAGGTATGATATAAGCAGCGTGATCAAAAGCGCCGGAATATCCGCAACAATCCGTAGCGATCCGATGGTCGGTGCATTCAACCATGCATTGTACGCATCAACCAACCCGGCTGAAATCGTATCGAGCGTCTGGCCTTCAGCCAGCAATTTAGTCACCTGATCGTATCCTCGCCACGCCGTTAAAAAATCCATCGTAAAATATTCGGGAATCACAAATCCGATTCCGCTTAGGAATCCGGTAAAATAATCCGACCATGAAATAGCAACAGCGATATTACCGATCGCGTATTCCATTAATAAATCCCAACCGATAATCCACGCAATAAATTCTCCGAACGACGCGTACGCATAAGTATAGGCGCTGCCCGAAACAGGGATCATCGACGCAAATTCCGCATAACACAAGGCTGAAAATCCGCACGCAACGGCTGTGAAAACAAATAACAACGAAACTGCCGGACCGCCACTCGCGCTGGCATTGCCGATCGTACTGAAAATTCCGGCTCCGACGACGGCGGCAATTCCGAACGCCGTTAGATCGCGAACCGTCAGTGTGCGATTGAGTGTAGTTCCGTCTTCGGCATAACCTTCTTTCGTATCGGCCAGAATGCTGTCGATCGTTTTGCGGCGGAAAAGATTGCTCATCATGCTGAGTATACCATTTTTTGATGTTATGCGGGAATAATCAATCTGGAATGTTGGCAAAAATGATAGGCATTTTGAGCAATTAGTGCAAGGAAGAATTTGTCTGAGCGATTCAAGTTTCATTCAATCCATTTTATTCCTTTAAAGGACCGGTTGATGACATTATTGAAACTTGCGATTGTCAATTGGCGTTCCAATCCTCAAATTTTTTACATCGTTGGGAGAGACCGTAATGAAAAGAGTTATTGGTTTTATTCTGTTTTTCGGCATCAATTTATTTGCACAAGACGATCCCGGAAATATTGTCAATGAATATTTTATCGCACGCGCGGCTACAATGCAGGAAAATTCTACTGAAAAAGACGTCGATAAAGTTTTATCAATGTATTCCGATAATTTCATTTACGAACATCCGAAATTTAACGCCAAAATCACGGGTAAAGATAAAACCGGCATGGTAAAATGGCTCGGAGCTACACGCAATGTACGGTTTGAAATCCGTCACTTAATTAGCGGGTTCAATATGGCTGCCGTAGAAGTGGAATTAACCGGCGAGATGAAATCGGATGGAAAATGGACGTCTTTGAAGAGAACACAAATTATGTTTTTTGAATTTGATGGAAAGCTGATCAAGCGTATCGTAGAAGACTGGAAAAAATAAACTCTGAGACTGCCGAACAATTCAAAACAGTCTCAGAGTTTTTAGACTTTTGGCTTTATTTTTTTCTAACGTAAACAATTTCACCGACTTTTGACTTTCCGGCCGGTAATGCGGTATCATAGAACTCAAAAGTATGTTTGTCTTTGCTGTCGAGTTTCAAAACATACATGACAACTTTATCTCGCTCACCGGTCATGAGATCATCGGCTTTACCCCACAACGTCAGAACTTTGCCAGATTGATCAAAACTGCCCTCCATCATGTACATCGCCGTCGATGAATTATCCGCCCAAAATCCGACGTATTTTTTCTTGAGATTATCGTAACCCGTCAGCCCGATCCCGAGAAAAGGTTTACCCATCATTTCACCTTTGAAATCGTCGATGATAAAACGTCCGTCGAGCACCCATTTCGTTTCGCAGGTACCTTTGGTGACGGTCGGATTTTTATCCGGTCCTTCCATCCACATCGTACTGGTTGTTTCCCACGTACCGACAAAATCGGCAAGTTTTTTGTGCGCTTCACCGGGCGAGGCCATTTCCATCCATTTTTTCATCATTTCATCCATAGCCGCTTTGTCCTGAGCACTTACACTTGCAAAAAATGTCATCAACAAAATTCCATAAAAAAACATACGGATTTTCATAAAACATCTCCTCTCAGTTAAGTTTTTAAAAGAAAATAAATGATACAGGTAGGCTTTGTGGATACTTAAAATGTGCCGATCGATATTATAAAAAGCAAGAACAACGTAAATTAAAGCTATTCAGTGACACCGTTATGTCAGTATCCCTTTGCGATACAATTTTTAATTTAATTTTTTCCTTTAAAATAACTTCTTTTTTTCTATTGCAGAATTATTCTAAGTTAGTAAATTGCCGTTGCTTGTTCATTTAAAAAGGAGTTTACGCTCATGGCCAAAGGACCTATTTCGCAATTTATTATTCATCACTATCGTCATTTTAATGCGGCGGCTTTGGTGGATGCCGTTAAAGCGTATGAAGCGCATTTGAGTAAGGGCGGAAAATTCATGGTGACACTAGCCGGTGCTATGAGCACCGGGGAACTTGGACTTTCACTCGCTGAAATGATTCGGCAGGATAAAGTTCACGCGATCACTTGCACCGGCGCCAATCTTGAAGAAGATATTTTTAACCTGGTCGCACACGATCACTATGTTCGCATTCCGCATTATCGCGATCTCACGCCGGCGGACGAACAAAAATTGCTGGATAAACACCTGAATCGCGTCACCGACACGTGTATTCCGGAAGAAGAAGCCATCCGCAGGATCGAAAAAGCCGTGCTCGATGAATGGACGGCTGCTGATAAAGGCGGCAAATCTTTTTTCCCGCATGAATTCATGTACAAAATTTTGCTGAGCGGCAAATTAAAACAATATTATCAAATCGATCCGAAAAACAGCTGGATGATTGCCGCGGCGGAAAAAAATTTACCGATTATCGTCCCGGGCTGGGAAGATTCAACTCTGGGAAATATCTTTGCCGGACATTGTATCGAAGGTGACATCAAAAATGTCCACACTGTGCGCACCGGCATCGAATGCATGATGATGCTTGCCGAGTGGTATACCGAATACGCAACGAAGTACGGCGTGGGATTTTTTCAGATTGGCGGCGGCATTGCCGGCGATTTCCCAATCTGCGTCGTGCCTATGCTGCACCAGGATCTTCACCGGACCAATGTTCCGCTGTGGTCGTATTTCTGCCAGATCAGCGATTCGACGACAAGTTATGGCTCATATTCTGGCGCAGTGCCAAACGAAAAAATCACCTGGGGAAAATTAGCCGAAGATACGCCGAAGTTTATCATCGAATCGGACGCTACGATAGTTGCGCCTCTGATGTTTGCATACATTTTGGGTTGGTAGAAATACTGTTGCGATTTGCCACAAAAGGCACAAAAAATTCTCACATTTGACGGCGCATTAAAAAAAATGCGCCGTTTTTTTTTGCATTTTCCCAAGCTTACTGTTTTGTCATGCTAATACTTCCCGAATCAGCACACGCATCGTATCCGGCATAGTATCCACCTATATGCATGCTGTCCTGGATCGTAAAGTGAAGATACGATTCGCAAGTGTAAATCGTACTGGTGACTGTTGCTTCAAAGCGTTTGCCGTCAACTGTTCCGGCCACGGTCCCAGTGTCGTCCACCGTCATATAAGTACCGGTCACCTGATTACCGGTTTGACCCAAAATGCTGGTGATCGTTCCGCTACCACTGACTCCGTTGTACGGGCCGGACCAAGTCCCCGTGAGATTGTAATTCACTGATTCGTCATCATCGCAAGCCGGGAGCATAATAATCATGCAAAGAACAATAAAAAGAAACCGTTGAATGTTCATAACCCCTCCGTTGTTAAGTGGAGTTTTAAACATTCAAAAAAAATTTGTTTTAGAATTTAAACTGATCAATTACCTCGTGTGCAATTTTCACACAGAAAGTCTCCACGCGTTTCAAAGCCGTGAGCAGATCAAGCATTACCGGACTTGTATTCATGTACGTAGCAAAATCTTTCTGAACCCGTTGCAAATGAGACTCACGCAGACGAACTTCCATCTCCGACATGGTTCGTTTCGTATTGATCAACTCTTCCGCCGCTTCTTTGTTTTCTTTCTGTAAAGCCTTGAACGTATTCTCCATTCTATCACCGACCGCTTTCATGAACGTTTCAAAATCTTTCCGGTCGGCTTCCGGTAATGTCCACTTGTTATCCGAAAGCTTTGTTGCGATTTCAGGCACATAATCTCCCAACCGGTTACTGATATGCCGGATGTCGTCGATCGTCAACAGCAACCGCATTAACCGCCGTGATTGTGTCAAACTGATACTCTTTTGCGAAAGGCGCGTCAGGTAACGCCTGATTTCGCCTTCCAGCATATTGACATTTTTCATGTGCTCCTGCATTGTGGCAATTTCAGCTTCATTATCGTGTTTGAAAAGCGACGGAACGGTCGCATACATTTGCCGCACAACATCCATCAAGCGGTCTTCTTCCAATTGTGCCTGTTGCAGTGCGATTTCCGGCGTTTCAAGATAAGCATTGTTCAGATATTTCGGTTTAAATTCCGTTGATTCAGCTTTTTCTGGGATCAACTTGGTAATTAATTTCGCCGTTACAGGAACAAACGCGATCAATAATGCCGCGTTAAAAATATTAAAGAACATGTGTCCGTTGGCGATCAAGCGCGGAACGGCGTCCGTTCCCATCGCGTGCGTGATCGTTCGGATAACATTTTCAAACGGAATCAAAAAAGGCGTGAATAAAATTACACCGATTACGCTGAATAATGTGTGGGCTAAAGCGGTTCTTTTACCTTCAGTCGTTGCACCGATAGCTGATAATAGCGCCGTCACACATGTTCCGATATTCGCTCCAAATACCAAAGGCATCGCTGATTCAAATGACAGCAACCCTTCTCCCGCCATCACGACGCACAGACCGATCGTCGCACCGCTGCTTTGAATGATGCCGGTAAAAATAGTCGATGCTAAAATTCCAAGCAACGGGCTTTCCCCGAATTTCAACAGCCATGCGATAAACGTCGGCATTGACTTCAGCGGCCCGATCGCTTGTGACATGACTGCCATGCCGAAGAAAATAAAACCGAACCCCAGAATAATTTCGCCGAGATAAATGTAAAATTTTCTTTTGGTGATCAGTGTAATCAAAAACCCTGCAGCGACGAGGAGCAATGAATAATCCGATACATTAAATGCGATCAATTGCACCGTGATCGTCGTGCCGATGTGCGCGCCCATCAAAACTCCGATCGCTTGCGTAAGCGTCATCAACGATGAACTCACCAAGCCGACCACCATCACGGATGTGGCCGAACTGCTTTGTACGATCGCCGTGATGACAATGCCAACCAGCAATCCTAAAAACCGGTTGCTTGTTAAAACGGCAAGAATGGTTCGTAAACGTTCCCCGGCAATTTTCTGAAGACCGCCGGAACCAAGTCCCATTCCGTACAGAAAAATTCCCAATCCTCCAAAAAGTCCTATCACCAAAAACATCCACCAGAGCGTCCTTTGCGCGCGAACAAGGATCACGGGCGTTTCGCCGGTCATTCCTACCGAGTGTGCAATGATCAGATAATCGCCGGCCTGATCGCCGAGAACAAATCCGTTTTCGGCAATGCCTTCGGCGTTTGTTTCAACGATTTCTTTATGCAATTTTTCACCGTGCGATTTGCCCGGCTTCCCAACGACTTCAAACGTCACAGCAATGCCGGCCACCGGTTTTCCGGACGTATCGGTAACTTGAATCCTTAACGGCGCACCGAGATCGTTACCTTCCAAACCGACAAATAATTTCTGACCGGGCTGATACGAGACATTTTTTAAAATATGTGACTGGGACCACCCTGCGGCAGAAACTGCACAAAAAAGCAACCAACTGATCCAGATCTTCATAATTTTATTCCTCCTCTAAAATAAAAAAAAGAGCACGCACACGCATGCTCTTTAAAATTTTTAAATTCCGGATGTGATGTCAATGCCAGTCATGAGATACCACGCTTATCACAAGACCGCCGATATTTCTATAATTTCATCAAAATTACTCCGGTTTACAAGAACTATGTTAACACATTTGAGACTGAATCTCTACTTTGCGGGCAATAAATCGTGAACAAAACGAATGGCCGTCACGGCAACCTGAATCGCTTCCATACGCAACGTTTCATTCGTGTGATCTTTCGATTTGATTTCATCCCACAATTCATCCAATTCTTCTTTGATCACGGCGAAACCTTCGTGATACGAATGATAAGGATCAAATTTAGCCGCCGCCCTATCCAGTTCTTTTTTGACCTCACTAAGAATTGTTTTTAATTTTCCGCGATCAAGTTTTTCCAAGAGATTTCCTTAATGTTGATTTAAAGAAGCAAAAATTTTTTCAGACAATTCATTTAACGATTTCAATTTGATATCCGCAATATCAAAACGTGTTTGGCTGAAAGAAGCATGTTCGGGAATGCAGATCGTTTTCATGCGCGCCGCTTTGGCGGCAATCAAACCGTTGAAAGAATCTTCGATCACGAGGCAATGCGTTGGATCGCAATTCAATAACTTCGCCGCCGTCAGAAAAATTGCCGGATGAGGTTTCCCATACGGTTCAAGTTCGCCGCTATGGATAATTTTAAAATCCGATACAATATGAAGATGACCAACGACTGTTTGAATCAATCGTTGCGGTGACGATGACGCGAGCGCGAGGGGAAGATTTTTTTTATGAAAAAAGTCGAGCGTTTGCCGGACGCCCGCTAACATCTCGCCCTTTTGTACGACCAATTCCTGCACGCGATCGACAATTTGCGATTCCACTTCAGACACGGAAAGACCGTTCCACGGAAAACGTTTGTGCCAATATTTAACCACTTCGTCGATGCGAATGCCCATTGTTTGCGCGGCCAGTGACTCCGTCATATTAATCCCCACGCGCGCAAACGTTTCCTGCAACGCGATGCGCCAAAACGGCTCGGAATCGATCAGGACTCCGTCCATATCGAAAATGACTGCGTCAATCATGAAATTATTCCGGATTTTTGAAATTCAAAACTTAAGACGGGGCTACGATACAAAAATCGGGTCACAAAATCAAAAAAATGTACGCCACCTCCCTTTTCTCATTGAGAAAAGCCCATACACAAAATTTATGTATTCCTTGAATGCCTAATGGACAAACGTCGCTTTCACGCGTTTTGACATCAGCAAATAGCCGCTCACGACGATCAATGCGATCCCGCCGATAACAAATTCACGCACACGGAATAAATCTGCGCCGTGCATCATGTTCGCCGGCAGCCATTCCGTCATCGTACCATTCACGGCCACAAAAACCATATTAAAAAGAAACAGCGTAATGAGTAGCGCGGGCGTGATCTTCTTCATTTTAAAAAAGAAATACACCGCCAAGACCGACAGCAGCAAAAACACGATATTGACGATCATGCCGAAAGGCCCGATTGACGAGCCCGCCATTCCAGCTTGCGCCGGAATCGACACAGTCGCCATGACATACAAAACACGCAACGGATTAATGATCAGCAAAATGGCCAGAATCCAGAGCCATCCACTGATATGATCGTATTTATTTTCTTGATCCATGAACGCACCTCCTTGAAGATGAAGGCGATAAAAAGTTGGTTTCTAAAATTACGGCAATTTTACGCGGTTGGCAAGAGGCCGGATCAGCGGCGATAGAAAAAATGTTGAAAAAATGAACACTATTCGACTCGGCAAAAACGATTTCTGCCTCAAGTCAAATCAGCTCGCCGAATTTTCTTTATTAACTTTGAGGATGGAAAAAAGTAAGTAAGCGAGAAAACCGCCGCCGATCATGCCCTGCATCGCTCCAAAAAAAATATCCATCGGCCAATGCACGCGCAGAATACAACGCGAATAACACACGGCGACCGACCAGCCAATTAAAATCAGCCAGGGTCTGAACGGGAGCCGTCTTCGTATGACCCAGACCAAACAAAACGTCGCAAACATCATCGACGCAAATGAGTGGCCGGACGGAAATGAAAACCCGGTTTCATGAATCCAGTGTTCGGCAATGAGCGGATGAATGTCGAATCCATGTCGCGATTGAAAATCATCGCCGATCAATTGCCTCAAATAATCGCGCCGTTTTTCTTTATCCGGTTCATCATAAAAAACCGAATATGTGATTTTGTAATCTTCACCGTTTAGTAATTCAACCATATTCGGCCTTGGATTTTTAAAATACGGTTTGAGCACATGTTCGTTAAACTGCGCGCCGCCGGCAAGAAAAACGATCAGCCCGGTAATCGTAACGGCCGTCCAGAGAACACGTTTTTTGACGACCGGCGTCGATTTTGCCATCAGGAAAATAATAACCGGCAAAACCCATATCGGCATGCCGACGGGACCGGCACTTTCGCTGAGCCAGTATGCGGCCATATGCCAGATACTCGTCAGATCTTTCCCGGCATTCATTCCCGGGTGGATGAAGGGAAGGATGAATGACAAACTAAGAAAGACTAAAGTGATGGCAAGAATCAAAACCAGTTTCATCGGCAACTCTCTTGCGATTTTATAGACCCGTTCTTTTTACTCAATTTCGATCCAGGTGCTTTTAGTCGGTACCTTCATACCGTCAAAGATATCATATTTTTGAAACGACTGTTTATCCAATTTAAAACCATGGGAATAACTCGAACCTTCCATCGACACGTTATAACTGGTATCCGATTCTTGAATAACGATTGCCTCATCGTTCTGAATTTTTTCCGGAATCAAGCCAGGCAATTTTTTTCTGATCAACGCAATATGATCGTTCGCATTTTTGTTTATCACGTAAAAATTGTCATCCTTGCAATTTTCGACTTCTCC
Source organism: bacterium (assembly GCA_019695335.1). Lineage (NCBI taxonomy): Bacteria > bacterium. The sequence continues at coordinate 41,092 of JAIBAF010000015.1, read as the reverse complement.
GAAAGGAATCATGCCCAGCGAGCCCCGCGTCAATTCCGCCGTAACAATGTAATACGCACATATGTTTTTTGGAATGAATTTGACGGCAACATCGAAACGTACGATCAACCGGCCTCCTTCAGTGTACACATTCACGCGATCAAAATTAACCGGATTGAATTGAGGATAATTCGATTGAATGCGCTCCACCGCCATTTGAATCAATTTCGCCCGCCCGAGCGGTTTGAGTTCATCCGCCGTTTTAGGTTTGGCTTTTTGAGCAAAAATAGAATGAGTAACCACAAGCAGCACGGTCATGAATTTAAATACCATCATTACTCCTTATCAATGTTGCATCCTGAGCGTAGCCGAAGGATGACTTTCTAATTCTTTATTTACCCAACCGTGCTTCTTCAAAATCAATATCGTTTTGGATCCGGCGCAGGACGTCGTCATTGATAATGCTGTCGCGGTACAATTGCACTGCGGTCTCACGTTCCGCCCGGATCGCGGCTTTCCGCAGATGGCGATAACGCTCCATTCGTGCGCCGGCCGTTTGGCGCAGCACTTCATCGCCCTCGAGCGAGTGAATCCGGTCGCGGTATTCATCCAAAATGGACCGGATGTAAAAATCGTTGACTTCCATTTTAGCGACGGCGTCTTCGATGCTGAGCAGCGCCGCGCGTGCACCCAAAATCCGCGCATTTTTTTCTTCGACGTCCAGCATTCCGTCGTCACGAATGCATAGTTTACGGATTAACCACGGCAAACTGAGGCCATTGAACAGCAGCGTAATCAAAATCACGCCGAACGCCAGAAAAATGACTAATTCACGCCCGGGAAAAGCCGAACCGTCCGGCAATAACACCGGTATCGACAATGCGGCCGCGAGCGTTACGGCGCCTCGCATACCAGCCCACGACACGATAAACACGTTTTGCCACGGCAGCGGCGGTTCCGTCTCACGGATTTTTCGTGAAATCCAACGCGGAAGATACGCGCCCGGAAAAACCCACACCATCCGCGCGACGATGGTGACAACGCCTACTAATGCTGCATAACCGATTAACTCTGACCAACTCATCGTGTCACGCAAATTGCCCAAAACTGCGCGTAACTGCATGCCAAGCAGGAAAAACACGAGTCCGTTGAACCAGAACAAGAACATTTCCCATACATACCACGCACGCATACGTGTCTGCGGAGACATTGAAAGCGGATCGGCCCAGCCGCCGTACAAACCCGCTGCGACCGCTGACAAAACGCCCGACACGCCAAGCGCATCCGCAGGAATATACGCCGCGAACGGTGTCAAAAGTGAAATCGTAATATGATGCAATGAATTCGGATCGGTCAGAATTTTCGACCGGAGTTTATGAATGAAAAACGCAACGATCAGGCCAATGCAAATGCCACCTGCCGACAACCACAAAAATGAAAATCCGACGTCCATCAGATGGAACGTGCCCGTCAGCGTTGCCGCCACGGCAAACTTGAACGCGACAAGCCCGCTGGCATCATTGACCAAACTTTCGCCGTTCAGGATCGTGACGATGCGATGCGGAACTTTCAGCCGCTCCGTGATCGCGGAGACGGCGACGGCATCGGTCGGCGAGATGACCGCGCCCAGCGCAAAACACACCGACATCGGCAAATCGGAAAACAGCATGTGCATGATCCAGCCAACCGCCAGCGTCGTGAAAATGACCAAACCAATGGACAATAACAAAATCGGGCGGCGCGCGGCTTTAAAATCGCGCAGATTCATCAGCCAGCCATCGGCAAACAGCAGCGGCGGCAAAAACAAAATAAAAAATACCGCCGGATCGAGCCGGATCTGCGGCGCATCGGGAATCAAACTTACCAAAAGCCCGCCGAGAACCAATATGATCGGAAAAGGAAAAGACGGCGCACGCTGCGCGAGTATCCCGAAAATCGTAATGGCGATCAGCGCGCCAAGAGCAATGAATACGGATTCCATAATGTCAGGTTAATTTTTTACACCAGAGAGCGCGGAGTGCGCTGAGATTTTTTAGGAATGTAAGGCCGCGAAGGCAGAAAGGCACGAAAATTTTAAAAAAAATTCTACTTGTAAATCGCATCAACTCTATCAATAAATAAAACTTAATTGTTATATGTATGAGAAAGACGCTTAGTTTTTAAATAAATAGCAAATAATTTTATTAAATACTTGCATTGTAAACTGATAATAAATAATTATTTAAATATAATTATTATGTATTTAAATTCTTAATTTGCATTTCAAGGGTTAATTTTTTGGATTTTAATCCGGGGAAAAATATTTTTGCCGCGCCGCGTTTTTAACTTGACAACCACCTTCTGATCATTTAAATTCAATTATGGATGACTTAGGCTTAATAATGAAAGTGGTGATTTTATGTCTGACAATGAAATGAGTTTGAATAAGACACTTGATATTTTGTTGCAAAAATTAGAGCAACAGGAACAGGATGTCTCAAAGACAAAGCAATTGATCAACGGCTTGTGTGAAGCTATCGGTAGAGAAAAAATGTTTGATATTATTGATTCTTTTACAGGAGCCGGTAGATTACGACTTAAAATTGATCATGATACGTTTTTTGGAATGGGAGTTGCACCTGCAGTTAAACAATTTCTCAAAATGAATGGAAAAGCCGCTCTAATTGAAGAAATTTTCGATGCCTTATCAACAGGTGGATTTGAATGGCCAAAGGACTGGAAGCAAAAATTAAGATTAAAAAACCTCGCTATTTCTTTGAGCAAGAATCGATATGACTTTGTTATTGTTGATACAGCAAAAGGAAATGCGTATGGACTTTGGGAATTTTACCCTGATAAATTGCGGGAACGTGATAAGACAAAATCAATTGATAAAAAATCGGAGGTTATTGAAGAAAGTGAGACAGAAAACGACGAAGAAAAGAAGAAGTAGCAGGAATTTTGAATTTGACTTCACCATCAAATTTTGCATGTGGCATTTTTTTTATTCTTGCTATAGCATCTTCTTTACTGAACGCAGGAATTTCAAAAGACCACCAAGAATTTTCGTGGTAATATGAGAACAAATATAATTGTGTTGTTTTCTTATTATCCATTAACCAACCAGAAGGAGGCTATTATGGCCTACATGGTTTACAAAGATGCTGCCGGTTACTGGCGTTGGAGGCTTCTTGCTTCTAATTACAAGATAATTGCAACATCCGGTGAGGGCTACTCTTACAAGAGCGATTGCGTGCACGCGATTGAACTTGTCAAGGGCTCCTCTGCTGCGCCTGTTTACGAACAGTAACCGCCGCATCTAACAATTCGAAACGCCTGATAAATACAGGCGTTTCGTTTTTTTACTTTGATTAAGTCAATATACAAAATTATAAGTAAAATACAAAAATATTCTATTCTCAGCCTACTGATTTTTTAAATTTATCTGTACAGACAAAATCATCGCTCGCGCGAGTGTTCGGGTGATTTCGGCGGTAACTGTTTCGCCTATTGTTGGGGTGAGGAGACCACGAAAGCAGAAAGGCACGAAGATTCTTCGATTTAGTTGCAGTAGACATTTTATCAAATTTTATTTTGACACTATCAAATAATTTAGTTTATGGGTCTTTCCAGTTATTTATAGGACGAAGTGCCCATTGCAGAGACGGCGGTTTCCTTATATTTTAAAAAAAATTACATTAAAACTTTTTTTCTACTTAAGATGAATTTATTTTTTGGCTTCATTTTCATTGTGAAGGCTTTCTTTGCAGGATCTTATTCGGGAATTTTTGACAACAAAATTTTTAATAGAAAAGGAGAAAAAAACATGCTCATTAATGCGCGCTATGGTCACACGAATCTTATTGCAGAAGACTGGCGAAGTCTTTCAAAATTCTATCAGACCGTTTTTGGCTGTGTTCCGGTACCACCGGAACGTGATTTTCAAGGTGAAAAGCTCGAAGCCGGAACAGGAATTCAGGGTGCACATCTTCGAGGAGAACACCTGCGTTTGCCGGGACACGGTGATGAAGGACCTACTTTGGAAATCTTTAATTATAATATCCTTGAAGACCGCGGCAAAAATGTAGTCAATCGGCCGGGTTTTGGACACATAGCTTTCTCGGTCGATGATGTTCCATCTGCTCAAAAAATAATTTTGGAAAATGGCGGAAAAGCCATCGGTGAAATTGTGACACTGATAACTTCAGTCGGAACTAAAGTCACTTGGTGTTATGTTACCGATCCGGAAGGAAACATTATCGAATTGCAATCCTGGTCAAAATAAACTTGTAGAGTCAGAATTACTACCTTTAAAAACCCGAATAGCAAAACTGTTCGGGTTTTTTAATCATCAAACATCTTCTTTTTCAAGCAATTGAGTTTCTTTAAATCCTTTTCACTACAATCATCGACAGATCATCGCTGGCGCGGGTGTTGCCGGTGAAGCGGGTGATTTCGGCGGCGACGGTTTCGCCGATCGTTTGAGGTGGGAAATTCTGAAGACGGGACAGGAGTGCAGCGAGTCTTTCCGATCCGAAAAACTCGCCGGCTTCGTTGCAGGCTTCGGTAAGTCCGTCGGAGTACGCGAAAAATATTTCACTGCTTTGCAGAGTCACGGAATGTTCTTCGTACGCGGCGCTTTTCGATAGACCAAGCGCCGGGCCGCCTTTGGCGAGTTCTTTATATTCAAACGGCTGTCTTAGAATGACCGGTGGCAAATGACCGGCATTGACAAACCGAATTTCTCCGGAATCCGGCGCGAGCTCCACGTACAACAGCGACGCAAAAATATTGGGTAGGCTATCGCGATGAAAGATCGCATTGATTTGCTTGCAAAGCGCCGACGGACGGATGTTTTCGGAGGCGAGCGCCCTGACGGTAGCCTGAAGTTTGGCCGTAAACAGCGCCGCACGCAAGCCTTTGCCGGCGACATCAGCCATGACCACGGCATATTGTTTATCGGTGATTTTCAGGTAATCCACAAGGTCGCCGCCCACTTCATTCGCCGGCCTTGTAAAAAGCCATAAGGACCAGCCCGGAACTTCAGGACTTTTTTCGGGCATTAAGGCGTTTTGAATTTTACGGCCGGCTGCTAATTCGTCGTGAGCAAGCAATTTGTCCTTAAGTTCGAGTAATAAAATGAAAAAAATGACGATTCCGCCGATCGAGCCAAGATTAATCTGGAGATCAACTTCATGCAAACGAAACGTCATTTCATTGAATGTAAACACCAGCCCGAAGATGATCAGAATGCGTCTTGTCGGCGTGAGCCGGTAAAACATGCTTTTCAAAATCCATCCGATAAAAAATATCACGCGTTTAAAAACGTTCATATTTTTAAGCCGGGTCCGCTTTTCCTCGTCGAGGTAAAAATCATTCAACTCACGGATTTCTCTGCGCAGATTGTCGATGAAATTGCCGGTGCGAAAGTCTTCACCAAGCGTTTCAAAAAATCGCGGTTCTTTTTTGTTGGATTTAGTATTCATGGTGCATAAGTTTAGCAAATAATACGTAGAGTTCAAGAAATTGTTGATAACCTTGGCACACGGAAAACACTGATATAACTGATCAACACAGATTGATCATTGCCAATCGTTAAAAATTTAGCGCGAAGTCTGTCAAATCCGTGTCATCTGTGTGCGTATCTTCCATGTACTATTTGTTTAAATTTTTGTGTTTTTTTGTGGCGATTATAATTATCAAATTTTAATTATGTCTTTAAACGAATTTCATCCGGCTGTAGCAAACTGGTTTACTAAAACCTTCAGTCAGCCGACAGAAATACAATCGCTCGCGTGGCCGGCGATCAAACGCCGCCGCCACACGCTCATTGCTGCGCCAACAGGTTCCGGTAAAACCCTGGCCTCTTTTCTCGCCACGATCGACGATTTGATTCAACAAGGCCTGCAATCGCCGTTGCCCAACCAGACGATGGTCGTGTACGTGTCGCCATTAAAAGCGCTGAGCAACGATATTGAAAAAAATCTTCAGCGACCGCTTGAAGGTATCGAAGAAGAATTAACATCGATGCAGTTGCCGCGGGTCGAACTGCGTACGATGGTTCGAACCGGCGACACGCCTGCCAGCGAGCGCACCGCGATGCTCAAACATCCTCCGCACATTCTCGTCACGACGCCGGAATCGTTGTTTCTGCTTTTGACGAGTGAGAACGGCCGTAAAATGTTACATGACGTACATACGGTGATTGTGGATGAAATTCATGCGCTCGTGCGCGACAAACGCGGAACGCATCTGGCACTCTCGCTCGAACGTTTACAAGCGCTTGTTCAAAAACCGCTAACGCGCATCGGCATTTCGGCGACGCAAAAACCGATTGAAGCGATCGCGGATTTTTTGGTTGGAATTGATCAAGCCGCTCCTCAAACACAAACCGACTCTTCGGCTTCGCTCAAAGATCGGAACCAATGTACGATCATCAACACCGGCCACAAACGCAACCTGGAACTTGGCATTGAAGTTCCGCGTTCTCCGCTTACCGCCGTGATGTCCACCGAAGTATGGGAAGAAATTTATATCCGCCTCGAAGAACTGATCGCCGAACACCGCACGACATTGATTTTTGTGAATACACGCCGATTGGCCGAACGCATCGCCCATTATCTTACGGAAAAACTAGGACCCGAAACAATTACCGCACATCACGGCAGTATGTCGCGCGAGCAGCGGTTGGATGCCGAACAGCGATTAAAATCCGGTGCACTGCGTGCACTCGTTGCAACGGCGTCATTGGAACTCGGTATCGATATCGGCTCCGTCGATCTCGTGTGCCAGATCGGTTCGCCCAAATCAATTGCGACTTTTCTACAACGCGTTGGGCGCTCCGGACACAGCGTGACCGGTACTCCCAAAGGCCGGATTTTTCCGCTCACACGCGACGAATTGGTCGAATGCGCGTCGTTATTTGACGCGATCCGCCGCGGCGAACTTGATCACATCATCATCCCGGAAAAACCGGTCGATATTCTGGCGCAACAAATTGTCGCCGAAGTAGCCGCGCAGGAATGGCATGAGGACGAGTTATTCGAACTTTTTCGGCGCGCGTATCCCTACCGGAATCTGACGCGTAAGGAATTTGACGAGACGATCGAGATGCTGGTCAATGGATTTACGACACGTCGTGGTAAACGCGGCGCGTACTTATTTAACGATGTCGTCAACAAACGCCTGCGCGCACGAAAAGGCTCCCGGTTGGCTGCCATCACTTCCGGCGGCGCCATTCCCGATACATTTGATTACGATGTGATCCTCGAGCCGACGAATACGTTTATCGGAACGCTTAATGAAGATTTCGCTTTCGAAGCCAGCGTCGGCGATATTTTTCAATTGGGTAATAAGTCGTGGCAAATTCTACGTGTGGAAAATGGCGTAGTACGCGTTGCAGACGCAGGCATGTCACCGCCGAGTATTCCGTTCTGGCTCGGTGAAGCGCCGGGACGGAGTATCGAATTATCGTACGCCGTTTCGAGATTCAGAGATGAGGTGGCTTCACGGTTTGGAAATTTGGATGAATTATTGGCAGCAAATTCAGAACTCTCTCCCGACTCTTCGACCACGCTCAAAGATCGAGAGACTGCGCCGACAAAATGGCGCGGCACGGCTCCGGATTGGTTAGTCAATGAAGTTGGAATTCACTCGGCGGCAGCCGATCAAATTGTCACATATCTCGCCCTTGCGAAAACGGCACTCGGCGTAATCCCCTCGCAAACAACGATCGTGCTTGAACGATTTTTTGATGAAGCCGGCGACATGCACCTGATCATTCATTCGCCTTTCGGCAGCCGGCTCAATCGTGCATGGGGTTTGTCGCTTCGGAAAAAATTCTGCCGGAAATTTAATTTCGAGCTTCAGGCCGCGGCGACAGAAGATGCAATTATTTTATCGCTCGGTTCGACGCATAGTTTTCCGGTCGATGAAGTATTCACGTATCTCAATTCTAAAATCGTCCGGCCTACGTTGGTACAAGCTGTTTTCGATTCGCCGATGTTTGAAATACGCTGGCGCTGGAATGCAACGCGCTCACTGGCTATGCTGCGCCGCCGTGACGGAAAAAAAGTTCCCGCTCAGATTCAACGCATGAACGCGCAGGATCTGGTTGCGCTTGTTTTCCCGGATCAACTCGCGTGCCTCGAAAATATCGCCGGCGATCGTGAAGTTCCGGATCATCCTTTGGTCAATCAAACTATCGAAGATTGTTTGTTCGAGGCGATGGACGTCGGTGAACTCGAAAATCTTTTCCGGCGCATTGAAGCCAATGAGATCAAACTGGTAGCCAAAGATTTACGCGAACCGTCGCCGTTGGCGCAAGAAATTTTGAACGCACGTCCGTACGCGTTTCTCGATGACGCTCCGATTGAAGAACGCCGTGCCCGTGCCGTGATGAGCCGTCGCTGGCTTGATCCTTCCGAAGCCGCTGATCTGGGCAAACTCGATCCGCTTGCCATTGAATTGGTCTGTGATGAAGTCTGGCCGGAAGTTGAAAATGCGGATGAATTGCATGACGCCCTGACGCTTTTAGGTTTTCTGACCGAACAGGAAATCGCACCGTGGAAAAATTATTTTGATGAACTCGCTTCTCAAAAACGCGCAACGATTTTTCAGGTTAATCAAACAGTCTGTTATCTTGCTATCGAACGCGTCCAGCAATTCAAAGCGATTTTTGATAACGGCCACTTTACGCCCGAATTGAATCTTCCTGAAAAACTATTGGCTCAATCGTGGACCCGCGAAGATGCTTTGACAGAGATCATTCGTGGAAGACTTGAAGGACTTGGCCCGGTCACAGCTTCTAAACTTGCCCTTTCGGTCGGCTTACCGGCTTCTGACATCGATCAGTCTTTACTCAAATTGGAAGTTGAAGGATTTGCTTTCCGTGGAAAATTCAAGCCGGATGCATTGGAAACCGAATGGTGTGAACGGCGAATTCTGGCGCGCATTCATCGCTATACACTTGAGAAATTGCGTAAAGAAATCGAAGCGGTTTCGCCGGCTGATTTCATGCGGTTCTTATTTTCATGGCAGCACGTCGATCCTGCGGAGCGCTTAGAAGGCCAGGAAGCGCTGAATGTAGTTTTGAATCAACTGGAAGGATTTGAAGCGGCGGCAGCGGCTTGGGAATCGGATATTTTACCGGCGCGAATTACCGATTACGATTTTACCTGGCTCGATTTTGCCTGTTTATCCGGCCGCACTGCATGGGGACGATTTCGTGTGAACGGCTCCGGCCGCGGACCTGTCAAATCCACGCCGATCATGCTCGTGCAGAGAACGAATCTGGAAACATGGAAACATTTTTCCGACGCGCCGAAAGAAATTTTAGAATCGCTGTCGCATACGACTAAAAAAGTTTACGAGTTTTTAGTTGAACGCGGCGCATCGTTTTACCATGACATTGTTGACAAGGCCGGTGTGCTCAAGTCACAAGCGGAAGAAGCCATTGCTGAACTTGTTGCGCTCGGAATTGTCACGTCTGACAGTTTTACAGGACTGCGCGCGTTGCTGGTTCCGGCCAAATACAAATTAGCCAGCGCACACGAACGTGGAAAAAAACAAGCTCCTTTCACGATGGATCAGGCTGGACGTTGGGGATTACTTCTGGACAATAGCCAAGTTTCGGGCTCCCTCTCTGCACCTGCTTCAGACAAATCAAACATGGAAATCGAATTTACCGCCCGGCTTTTGCTCAGACGTTACGGCGTGGTGTTCAGAAAACTCGCTGAACGTGAAGCCATTTCGCCGCCGTGGCGCGAATTAGCTAAAATTTACCGGAAGCTCGAAGCGCGCGGTGAAATTCGCGGCGGACGATTTGTTGAAGGCGTGTGGGGCGAGCAGTTCGCACTACCGGAAGCCGTCACGAAATTACGTTCCATCAAAAAAGAACAAAAAACCGGCAAACTTATTTCCATCAGCGCGTCCGATCCGCTCAATCTTCACGGCGTCATCACCGTCGAAAAACGCGTTTCCAATATTGCCGCCAATCGTATTCTCTATCGCGACGGCGTTCCGGTAGCGCTTTTAGACGGCAAAGATGTCACGTTCCTTGAAAACATCAACGAGCCTGAAAAATGGCCTCTGCAAAACGTCCTCGTCCAACGTCCCATTCCTCCAAAATTGCGTTCCTATCTCGGCAAAGGGATTGCGTGAATTAAATCTCTGCTTGAATTAAAAATGTTAACTTTCGGCATGCCTGCTACGTCTTATTGTTATAAACGCGGAGTGAATTATGAATGAAGAACTATTTATATTTCCGGCATTGCTGGCTCTCGCAGGCTGGATTTCATGGCTTTGGTTCAGAAAATATCGGTTATCGGCTGACGAGAATATGAAGCAACTGGAGATCAAACACGAAATGATCAAAAAATTCTCAACGTATCAGGAATTCATAGAATTTCTAAAAAGCAGCGATGGAAAAAAGATATTCCCTGACCATCAGAGCAATGCTGAATTGAAAATTCTAAGGCTTTTGAGTGCGGCGGTTATTTTAATTTTGGCAGGCATTGCCATGCTGATAAACGGCTATTCGTGGAGCGGATATGAAGATGTCAACCAGATCAATAAAATGCACGATTTTTACTATTGGGGAAGTATGGCCATTGCCATCGGTCTGGGACTTCTGATCAATGCGGTGATTGCCAAGAAGTTTTTACAAAAATAATGACCGCGCGCTACCAGCATGAATGAAACTGAATTCAAACAATTGTATGAGTCGCATGCAAAATCGTTATGGTCTTACATCCGCCGTTTTTGTAATGATGAGGATCTGACTAACGATGTCGTTCAGGAATCGTTTGTGCGTATGCTCAGCCGCGAAATTCCATCCTTGACCGATCAACAGCGAAAAACCTATCTGTTTCAAACGGCTACGCGCCTGGTATTGGATCACTGGCGTGCAAACAAAAAAATGACTGAGCTTAGCATTGAAGATAAGATGGAACAAAATTTCGAATTGAAGGTTGTTCAAAAAATTGACCTCGAAAGCGCCTTTCGCCAATTACCATCGAATCAGCGCTCTTTGTTGTGGTTAGCTTATGCCGAAAATTATTCTCATTCCGAAATCGCCGAAATCCTGAACATTCAATCTAAAAGCGTAAAAGTTCTGCTGTTTCGTGCCAAAAACCGTTTGCTGGAAATTTTATCAAAAAAGGAATCGTTATGAATTCTGAGTGCCATCGTGAAAATGAAGTTATTCAGGCCATTGTGAAAAATGGTTGGACAAACGAATTACGCGTTCATGTTGACTCGTGCGCTTCCTGTCGGCTCGCTGAGCAGCTACTTAAGTCTTTTCAAAATATAAAAACCGAAACTGAGAAGCAGGCTGACGTTCCGCCTTTTCATCAGGTCCTCATTCGAAGCGAATTGCAGAAAAAAGAGCTGAATGTACGCCAATTTAACCGCCAGATTTCTACAGGAACATCAGTTTCCATGGTTGCTGCATGTATTTTAATTACAGTTTTATTTCTCAGCAACAACTACAATTGGGCGGCAATTCAAAGAAGTTTTTCGATTTTTAATTTTGAAACGTTTGTTCTTTTGTTTTTACTGATCGCATTATCAGAATTGCATCTGCTATCGGCTTCACGTAATGTCTTATAAAGCCGGATGTTTTTTATGAAATACCGTCGCATCCTGATAACGTTTGGCCAAGGCCAAAATCTGTGCCTCACCAAAAAGTTTTCCCATAAAAGTTATCGTTCTCGGCAAATGATCTTCTGTAAATCCGATTGGAAGTACCACGCACGGATGGCCGGTCAGATTAGTCAAAAGTAAATTATCCCCCGCAAATGGCGGTGCAAGATACACGTCGATCGTCGTCATCAGTTTTTGCATATCCTGAATAATCAGGTTTCGTATTCTGTTGGCTTGAATATATTCAACCGCAGGAATAAAACGAGAGGCACGGAAAACATTTGGCCATGCATTTTTAATTTGACGAACGAGCAAATCGTCTTTGCCGCTGCGTGTGAGTTCATCAAATGCAGCTCCGGCTTCGGCGCTGAGAATGATCGCGATGTCGAAGGTCGGATATTTGGGTAATTCCACCGGAACTAATTGCACACCCATATTTTTCAATGTTTCAAAAACGGCTGAATAATACTTCATGTCGGCTGAATCTTTTTCAAAATCGTTTTTCAAATATCCCACGCGTAATTTTTTTACGTCGATCGAAGCATCGTAATTGAATGGAGCGTCATACAACGTCGGGTCGACGCCATCCGGACCATAAATGGCGTTGAACACAAGAGCGCAATCTTCAACAGTCCGGCAGATCGGGCCGATTTTATCCATCGACCAACTTAATGCCATCGCGCCATGCCGACTGACGCGTCCATAGGTTGGACGCAAGCCGGTAACGCCGCATTCCGTCGACGGTGAGACGATGGAACCCCACGTTTCCGTTCCGATTGAGAAACCGACTAATCCGGCAGAAGTGGCCGAAGCCGATCCGGCCGACGAGCCGCTCGAACCCCGCTCTAAATTCCACGGGTTTCTTGTTTTACCGCCGTACCATACATCACCCCAGGCCAATTCTCCCATCGTGAGCTTCGCCACTAACACGGCACCGGCTTCCTCCAAACGTTTGACAACCGTTGAGTTTTCATCGATTACCTGATCTTTGTACGGAACGGATCCCCAGGTCGTTTTATAACCTTTGGCCGAAAGTAAATCTTTAATGCCGTACGGAATACCGTGCAGCGGCCCGCGATAGTTCCCTTTGGCTATTTCTTCATCGGCACGTTTCGCCTGTTTCATGGCAAGTTCTTCAGTAATTGTAATGACGCATTCCAATTTCGGGCCGTATTTTTTTAACCGGTCAAGATACATTGACGTCAATTGCACGGAAGTAATTTTTTTATTTTTGATGAGATAAGCTAATTCTCCGACGGAGTAAAACGCGATATCCTCGATTTTCGTAGGCATATCGACTTTATCAAGTTTTGACGATTTAAACGGCTTACGCTCAGTTTCAAATTTAAATCCTCCCGGAATCGGATTAAACTGAACGGCCGGCATTACGGAATTGGACAAATTTACTTTACGTATGTTTTCATAATTTGCTAACTGTTCCTGTAGCCCTTCCAGCATGGAATCTCTCTTGGCTTCATTGAAATTCAAGCCGATTAATTTCTCGGCTTGTTCTACCACAGCTGTCGTAATCGTCATTTGCGTTTGCACTAACATGCCAAGAACAAATCCGCAAAGAATAAACAGCCCAACAAAAATAAATCTGAAACGTTTCATAATTATTTTACCTTTCACTGAAAATGTGTCTGGATTTGAACGACCGAAAGGTAAATATTCAGCCAATACCGGTCAATAAATAACATTACCATAACCATTATTGAAATTGGTTGGGCACTTGCGTAAGTTTTGTTCCGGAGTTGCTATGAAAAGAATTAAGTGGATTTGGATTACCGTCTTTTTCATTGCTTGTGGCGGACTCGAAGAGCAGCCTTGGCTTCCGGTTGCTTCGCCAGAAAGTGCGGACTTAGATTCAGGCATCTTGAATGAACTGTCCGACCGGATTGAAGCAGGATATTATGGAGAAGTACATAGCCTGCTGATTATCAGACATGGACAATTAGTAACGGAGAATTATTACCGTGGTTATGGAGCTTCGAATAAACATCCGATGTATTCGGTAACAAAATCCGTGACATCCGCATTGATTGGAATTGCCATTGACAAAGGTCTGATCAATGATTTGAATCAACCGCTCCTTTCATTTTTCCCGCAATACAGTCAGATTCAAAATATGAGTTCCAACAAACAATCAGTAAAATTGTCGGATGTACTATCTATGCGAGCAGGATTTAGTTGGAACGAATTGTCCATCTCCTATTATGATCCATCGAATAATTTTAATCAAATGGCAAACAGCTCCGATTGGTGTAAATTTGTTTTAGACCGGCCGATGTCCGATCCTCCGGGTAGTCGCTTCGTCTATAATACCGGTGCAAGCGTTTTGTTGTCCGGTGTGTTGGAAAATGCGACGGGTCAATCAGCCGAATCTTTTGCTCGCGAAACCCTGTTTGATGCGTTGAATATTACCGATTATAAATGGACGGAAGCAGCGATGGGGATTACCAATACCGGAGCCGGTTTATATCTAACGCCTCGTGACATGGCCAAAATCGGTTATCTATATCTGCAAAAAGGTATGTGGCAAGGTGTACCGATTATCTCATCCCACTGGATCGACACTTCTACAACGTTGCATGCGGTTTTAACGTATCCTTTCGGTTATGGCTACCAATGGTGGATGACAGCGGCCGACAGTTTGAAAAATCATTCTCCCACGCGTCAGGACATAAAAATTGCATGGGGGTTTGCGGATCAATTTATTTTTGTAATTCCAAAATTAGACATGGTGGTGGTCTCCACCGGCGGCAATTACGATGAAAGTCATGACGATCAAGCTATTATTTTTTTACAACAATACATTTTAAAAGCAGTAAAGGATTAAACAAGCATGTCCATAAAAAAACTTATTCGATCTAAACTGACTTTGATAATTTTGCCGGTAATTGCCGTTCCAGTTATTTTAGGCTGGGGAGCGTACGGCCATGAAAGGATCAATCGGGCGGCCGTGCTGGCTTTGCCTTCGCCGCTGCTGGAGTTTTTTTACAATCACATCGATTTTGTTACTCAGGAATCATCCGTTCCGGATTTGCGGAAATACACGTTGCGCGATAAAGCTGAACATCCGCGCCATTACATTGACCTGGAAAATTTCGGGATCCTTGACAGCATTCCTTTGACAATGAAAGAAGCGAAAATAAAATATTCCGAAGCATTTTTGGACACGAACGGGATTTTGCCGTGGTATTTGATGGAATCGATGGATAAACTGACGCGCGCTTTTAAAGAAAAAAGAAAAACCGAAATCCTGTTTCTTGCAGCGGACATCGGTCATTATCTCGGCGATGCCAATATGCCTCTGCACACATCGGCCAATCATGACGGACAATTGACTAATCAACGCGGCATCCACGCATTTTGGGAGGCTCAATTACCGGAAATGTTTGGTTCCACTTATGATTTCCATACCGACGAAGCAAAATACATTGAAAACGTCCAATCGGAAACGTGGGATATTATCCTCCACTCTCACAGGCTTGCTGACACGCTTTTGATGATTGATCGTGAACTTAAAAAAACTTTTTCTCCGGATAGCATCTTAGTCAAAGGCGCTGACGGAAAACCTGCCAAGAATAAATTTAGCCAGGTCATTCACACGTTAAATTACGCCCGTCAATATCATGCCCAAGCCAACGGTATGATCGAGCGCCAGCTCCTCAATGCGATCCGTTCAACAAGTAATTTCTGGTACACAGCTTGGATTAATGCAGGCAAACCTGATCTGAATAATCTAGATCCGAAAGAATTGACTGAACGCAACCGAAAGAATCTTAAAGAAGAATTGTCTTTGTGGAAGAAAGGAAAGTTGTTCGGAATTCAAAGCGAGACAGATTTTTAAACAATAAGCTGTCTTGAAAACAGCTATTAATGCACTGCTGCCGAAACATCCCAATGAATTCGTCCGCTAAACGTTGGGATAATCAAAAAAAAGTTTCAAATCTTCAGTGGTTTTTTCAAGTAATTTTTTTTGTGTAGTAGTGTTGAGTTTTTTGTTAAAAAAATTGAAAACAACGGACATCCGGTCTTTTTTTAGTATTCGTTTCCATGTGCCTTCAACTTGCCCATTAATAGTAATCGTCGGCCAGAAAATTCCATTATTTGAAATCGCCTTAGCAAAATTTCCGGAAGGTATGGACGCTTTTCGGTTTTTGTAGCTGATCAAAAACTCATCAAACGCTGGAAGTAAAAAAGCCGAGCTGATTGTCTGGTTTGACGAATCTTTCATTAAATAATTTTGCTTATCTATAGTCTTTTCAATAAAATTTTTTCGAATCGTTTGGAAAGCACTTTTGGCATCGCCGACTGGTAAACCTGACCACCATATAAAATCCTGTAACGTGGCTGGACCATGGCTGGAAAAATAAAGACTGGATAATTTATATAATGATTCCTCTCGTGTCATTTTTTTCTTTTTGGAAATTCGCTCATCAAGCAGTGCATACGTTGTTTTTTTTCCTTTTAAAACACCACTGCAGATCAGTCCATCCAACTCCGCCATCAGGAAAATATGCGATGCACGTGAATCTTTTGTTGAAATTTTAGCTTTTTCTAATTTAGCCATCAATTCATCGCGAGTTGAATGATTATTTCCCATCAAAAATTTTTCGATAACAGCATAACTTTTAGACAAGACACTTGCTGAAAGCCCTAATTGTTTGTGTCTTGATTTCATCGACGACCGGATATGGGGCGCTGTCAATTCCAACATCCAATGGATATCTTCCCCGGTAACGAAATGCCATGTCGGCCTCAGAACATGTGTCCTTAAGATATCGCCGCCATCCAACGCGGCTTCAATTGTTTTCTCAGTTGATCCGGGCAGCCTTACGCCAATGGCCCACTTCGCCATCGTGTAATCCTGAGCTTGTATGGCGCCAAGCCACGAAACGATTTCTGAGGGAGTTTCGCCGCGGTTTTGAATTAACCCTTGATTGGCCAAGCGCAACTGCGCTACGTCAGAATGAATCATTTGATTTGAATTGGAAGATTTTTTATAAAAAGGAAGGATTTGGATTTAAAGTCACTGCTTCGGGAACTTCAATCGCACGTCGATGTGCCCGTTATCGAGACTGAAACATGTAGCATCGCAATAATCTTCCTCATCAACTTCAATATCGTCTCCGTCAACAGCAAACACGGTATCACCGTCGGCTTGAATATATTTGGCAACAACTGAATAATAATGATCGACCGGCAGGATCAGTGTTAAACCGTTGACGGACAACATCGTATCCATTACAAGATCATTGTTTTCAAAATCTCCGAGATATACCCATACCGGTACTTGTGGATTTTGGGCATTGATCGTAGAACGAATGATTAACTGGCCTTCCGTCGGACGCGAATCAATACAATCAAAGGGCGCTACTTCACAATCGTCGTCCGCATTTAATAATTCTTCACATCCGCTGTTTAGGATAATAGCTGATAGTACAAAAGAAACAAAAGTGTTTCGTAAGAAGTTCATCACAATTGACCTCCTAAACCGGCATAGATGCGGACGCCGCGAACTGTTTTCAAATCGCTATACTGCAAACCGCTTCGCAGAAATACATAACGTGAAAATTTGTACGATACACCGACATTGATTACCGGCGTAATTCCATCCTTTGTTTCGAGGCTCATTCCCATAAATGTGCCTTCACCCGACCCGCGGTAATCGGCAAATGTATAACCACCCGACGCGCTGATAAAGGCATCCCATCGATTATTCAACCAGAATTTTTTATCCAACCCCGCAGCAATTACATACCGGTACTCTTTCCATTGAAAATACGTCCTGCGCCCATGTTGAACTAAAATACTTTTTCCAAATGGTCGCCCAAAAAACGTCGCCGTGATACCGAGAAATTTTTCGCCCTTGATGGAGTAACGATAGGTTCCTCCAACAGCAAAATCCGCTGCACGAAAAGGCATTTCAAGATAAAATGAATGTCTGTGTTTGCCTTCGTACGTCATAGCACCGCCACGATCAAATTGTGCAAACACTGAAAAAGTCGCCAAAAACAAAAATGTGCAAAAATATTTACTCATATTTTTTTATTCTAGGTTTTGATCATACATGTTAAAGCAATTTGTCTGTAATCAGGACCTTCAAAGCCTGGTTTGCTATAACGAATAAAAATCACGATGCTGTTTTTATAAATGACAACGTTTTCAATAGAATGAAAAAAAGGACAATCTTTAATTATGTCTTTTTCAAGTATCCAAATTGAATTTCCAATTGTTAATTCTAGATTAAATCGTTTGACTGGAAATCCGTCATTACAATTTTGAGTAATATTGTTTCCATACAACTCAGTTTCAATAACTTCGATCTGGTAACTTATTTGGCCATCAACAAAATGAAAAAATTGTGGAAGTATATTCTCAGGTTTTTGTGAACGCCCAACATTGCCGAAGCTAATCTGATACTTGGCAAATTTTTCGGAAGTTTTTTCAATAGCTAATTTCCGAATTTGGAGTTCTACATTTTCACAATGTTGGTTTTCTTCTTCTTGCCCAACTTCATATGATTCTACCAAATACTTATTAGCGGGTACGTCTACTATGAAAACCGAGCTATACGGAAAACCCGTTCCATCATGAACCCCAAACATTTCAAATGCAACATAGCGGCCATCAAGAGAAAAACCAAGGACCGCGCATGATGACTCATCCCCGGCGTTTACCTGTTTAGATATAAAATTAAAAAGGAATAAAAACCAAATATAACGAATCATGCAATCGTGATTTCTTTTTCGAGATAAACGTCTTGAATGGCATTCAATATTTTGACGCCATCTGCCATCGGCTTTTGGAATGCTTTACGGCCGGAAATTAATCCCATTCCACCGGCGCGTTTATTGATGACGGCTGTAGCTACCGCTTCCGAAAGGTCGCTTGCTCCTTTGGATTCTCCGCCTGAATTGATCAATCCTGCACGGCCCATATAGCAATTGGCAACTTGGTACCGTGTCAAATCGATAGGATGATCGGTCGCCAGAGTATCATACATCTTTTTGTGAAATTTACCGAATTTCAATGCTTCGTATCCGCCGTTATTGGTCGGCAATTTCTGTTTGATAATATCGGCCTGAATGGTTACTCCCAGATGATTGGCCTGTCCGGTAAGATCAGCCGCCGTATGAAAATCTTTTTCAGGAGTTTTAAAAGCGTTGTTGCGTGTATAGCACCACAAAATGGTCGCCATACCGAGTTCATGAGCATACGCAAATGCCTGGGTGACTTCTTGTATCTGTCTGGACGATTCAGCCGAACCGAAATAAATTGTAGCGCCAACGGCAGCTGCTCCCATGTCCCATGCCTGTTTGACCGAACCGAACATTATTTGATCGTATTTATTAGGATAACTTAAAAATTCGTTGTGGTTGATTTTTACGACAAAGGGTATTTTATGCGCATATTTCCGTGCACAGGTTCCTAATACGCCAAATGTAGACGCCACCGCATTACATCCGCCTTCTATGGCCAACTTGACGATATTTTCTGAATCGAAATAGATCGGATTTGGCGCAAATGATGCCCCGGCTGAATGTTCGATTCCCTGATCGACCGGAAGGATTGACAAGTAACCTGTTCCTGACAAACGGCCTGTATTGAACAATATTTGTAAATTACGCAACACCTGCGCATTACGATCACTGTCTTTCCAAATTCGATCTACAAAATCAGGGCCCGGTAAATGCAGTTGGTCTTTTGTAATTCCTTTGCATTGATGTTTAAGAAGTTTATCCGCTTCTTGTCCTAAAAGTTCGGTTAATTGTTTCATCATGGTTGTGTCTCCCGGTAAGTAGATTTTTGGCCGTTGAATGTATTAAAAATTCAATGTCGCTTCAATGTTTATCTGAAATTTTTATCCGTGCAAAAAACACTAATTTCTTTTTTTGCATTTTATTGATTCGTAAGAGTGTTTCATTCTTTCTTTGCTATAATTTTGACCGAACCATCAAAAAATTCGATGCTTGTTTCATTTGATCCTGAAAACTCTTTAGCGCGTTGTACAATTTTTCCGTTTTGCCGCGCAATGGAATAGCCGCGCCTGAGGGTGTTTCGCGGATTGAGAGCAGACAAATGTTTTTCGATATGTTCTGTTTTTTGTTTAAGAAGCCCGATCCGGTGCCGAAAATTACGAACCAATTGTCGCTCAAGGTCGTCTGTTTGTTGGCGGTATTCACCGACCATTGTGGCCGGTTGCCGAAACGCATAACGATTTTGTAATTGCTCCAATTCATCGCGATACTGTTCAATAACGCTGCTGACATTTTGCGTCAAAGTATATTTCAAATTACGAACCTGTTGTTGTGTTTCAGCCCGATCCGGCACGGCTAATTCGGCCGCTGCAGACGGCGTTGCAGCCCGGACATCGGCAACAAAGTCAGTAATGGTAAAATCGATTTCATGTCCGACGGCGCTGATGGTTGGTATCGTACATGCAAAAATCGCCCGTGCAACTTTTTCTTCATTGAACGCCCATAAATCTTCGAGTGAACCGCCGCCTCGGCCAATGATGAGTACGTCGGCCAATCGGTATTCTTCAAATTCTTCGATCGCCCGGACAATATCATCGGCTGCGCCGATTCCCTGAACTTTTGTTGGCCGCAAGATCAATTCAACGCCCGGCCAGCGTCTTTTGGACACGCTGATGATATCGCGGATAGCCGCGCCAGTCGGTGAAGTTACGATTCCAACGGTCTGGGGAAATGCCGGAATAGGTTTTTTGTGCACTTCATCAAATAGACCTTCTTCGAAAAGTTTTCGTTTCAATCTTTCAAACGCCGCTTGTAGTTCCCCGGTTCCAATCGGTTGAATTTGGGAAACTGTCATTTGATAATAGCCGCCTTTTTCATACAATGCCAGCCGGCCCCGAACGATAACTTTGTTGCCATCGGTGAAAGGTAAATCCATCGTTTCCGCATCCGATCTCCAAACGACGCATTTGATCTGAGCCATTTCATCTTTGAGAGTGAAATACAGATGGCCGGAACCATGGCGGGTAAAATTGGAGATCTCTCCTTGTACCATCAGAGAAGGAAAGCTTTCCTCGATCAGGAATTTGATCTGGCGGGTAATTTCAACTACCGAATAGACCTTTGGTTTCCTTGGCTCCTCATCAAGGAAATCCTTGGACGATGAAAAAAGGTCCATAGTCATAAAAAGTTTTAAATTTTATAATTTAAATCCGAAGGTTATTCCTCCGGTGAGATAGAGCCCGTTAATTTCTGATCCGGTCGAACTTTTGAAAGAGGAGCCCATGATGCCGACGCCAATATTGGGCTGGATAAAATAACGGTCATTCATTTTAGTACGATAACCGCCTAAAAAAAAGACGGAATACGTTTTTAATTGGTTGGAAAATTTTTTGTCAACTTCGGAATGTTCAAAAAATAAATTTCCTGTTACACCGGCATTCCAAACAAAACCTTCATTTAATTTATAAATATAGTTATTCAATACAAGCGCAAACCCAACGCCGTGAATCCATTTTTTATTTATTTGAAACGTTGCGGGATCTTCAAAATCGGAGTAACGGGATGAATATCCGGCTAGGAATGAAACGGTACTTTTGCTGACGGCTCCGTATTTGTTTCGAAGGCCGATTTCGTAACAAACGCCGGTAATATTATTGATGGAAGTTGTTACGGAAAGATAATGCGGAATTTCCCCTGCTTGCACGTTGGTTTGAGACTTCGGTTGAGTTTTTCGGCGGGCCTGCGACCATGAAGAATGAACGGAAGCTATTACCAATACGAACACCATCAGATTTCTCACACACGCCTCCGTCCTATTTTTTTTCATACTTTTTTACCGTATACCCTTTGGGCACCTCTTGTTTGAAGATATCTTCTTTAATCGATTGATTGATTTTAAAATCGGAGAATTCCCATATGGTTGTATCGCCATCATTTTCGTACAATTCTGCGCCATACGGTAACCAGAGGTCGTCGCGTATATAAATAACTACTTTTTCAAATTTTCCATCGAGCTTACCGTTTTTTAATGGCGTTAACTCCATCTTAAACGAGTTGAATTTTTTCTCGACTTTTTTAGGACCGACTTTCACGTCAAAATATGTTTCAAGCATATCCATCGAATTGCCAATGCCCATCATATATTGTGAAAAATTTAATTCTGAATCGTTGGTGATGGTGACGGATTTGCTTTTGTGATTAATCATCCAGATTTCTTTACCATTGATCACGTATTGATTGTCTTCTTTGTTGCCGGGATCCAGCATATATTTGCCCGGTTTGGAATAATAAAATACGGCACGGCTTACTACTTCATTGTCCATAAATGACGATGTTTTCCGTTGTTTCATTTTCGCCTGCAACGAAGTAACTTTGTCATTGTTGATTTTCATATTAGACATCACGTTCTTTTTCTCTTCGTCACCAGCATAGCTGAAGCGAAAACCGAACGCAATCAATGTTATTATCCAGAAAATATTACGAAACATGGTATTACTTTCTTAAATAAGAAATTTTTATTTATATAGCTCTATGCGGCTGGAAAATAGCGATTTTGAATCTTCCAAGCAACATTTTAATTGGTAATTAATAGCGGAAAATACGCTGGAAGTAAATGAAAGTTATATCCGATATGCGTTTTTTATAAAAATTTAAAAGATATTTCAATTGAATCTCTTCGAAATCTTGAATAATATTATTTAATCAGAATATTGCTGCGTTGATTCTCGTTTGAATAGTATATCATCATCAATCACTACTATGAAACGTGTACATCCCGAAGATTTTGAATCGATATCTGAAGAATTAAGTCAAAAGCTTTTGCAAAGACTTAAAAACCATGCCATCAGTAAAATGATGGGATTTACGATTGACGCTGTTAGAAAAGGTTATTGCAATATGGCGTTGGAGTATAGCGAAGAAGTAACCAATGGTGTACGCAGCGGAGGCACCGTTCATGGCGGAATTGTGGCCACACTTGTCGACACGGCTGCGGCGTTTGCACTCTCCACATATTTCGATGGACAGATGAGTTTCGCCACGGTCCAGCTTAACATCAATTATCTGGCACGAGCGCAAAGCCGAATCAATGCTCATGCTCAAGTCATACGCAGAGGCTCACGTATCAATGTCGTTGATGTCGATGTATATGACACGGAAGATACTCCCGTAGCGAAAGCAACCTTAAATTTTATTTTGACTAAACCAATGGAAATTAAATGACGCTGGCACCGCTGAAGGCATGGTTCATGATTTTTCGAATTCTTGCCGTGGTTGTCTGGGCTGTGTTAACCGTTATGATGAGCGCGGCTATAGCGTATCTTGATTCAGGCCGGATTAACTGGGTTGATTTCATACTTACCCTGGCAATCGCATCACTCGTACAGGGTTTTCCCGCACATATTGTCAATGAAATTTTCGACTGGCAGAGCGGCGCTGACCGGTTTAAAAAGCTTGGAGAAAAATCGGGTGGAAGCAAAGTTATCAAATCGGGTTTGGCCGATATACCGCAATTGTGGATCATGTTTATCATTACGACGGTTTTGAGTTTCCTTCTGATGTTGCTCCTATGTTATCGAACAAGAATTGAAAGTCTTATATTTTTTTTCACCGGCTATTTTGTTTGCATTTTTTATACAATGCCGCCTTTTCGCTGGGCGTATCGACCTTTTGCCGGCGAGTGGCTCGGTGGCTTTACCGGAATTTTGCTGAATATGACCGGAACTTATTTCGTACAAGCCGACACCGTTCGGTGGAATATCGTGGCGTTTGCAGCGACGACCGGCCTGATCTATATCGGTATTATGATGCTTTTTCATTACCTTGATTTTGAAAGCGACACGCATGCCAATCCGAAAAAAAACACAACGATTGTTTATTTAGGTTTGAAAAAAAGCAAAACGTATGTAATGATTTTGCTTTCGGCTTCAATGATTCTTTCAATAATCTTGTCGGCTCTTATTCACCCTGTTTTTTATTTATTAACCTTGTGTGCCGGTGTGCAGTTATTATTACAAATTTCAACTAATCCTTTTTCACCGGATTCCATTATCCGTCAAGGAAAATGGGTAACGTTGGCCATGATCGTTTACACAATCGCTTTTACGGGTTGGATTAATATTCAATTTCTCTGGATGATGATTCCAATATCAGTTAGTTTTTATTTGCATAAAAAATTCGGTAAAATTCGTTTCGTGACGAATCGTTAAAGAAAGTACGGTATGCATTTTCAATACGGGCAATGGCGCGATAATCTGATCAAACAAAACATGAAGTTTGAGGATATTCTCAAACTTTTCAATCAGTTGCTGCTTTTCACTAATGGCGACGTAAATGAAGCTCTGCATTGGCTGACCGAATTGGACAAACAATACAAAATTTTCTCGGATGAATTCGGGTTCGACGATTTTCTCCAGAAGCTTAAAGACGAAGGATATATCGAAGAACAGCAAGGCGGAACGCCTGTTTTAACGCCCAAAGGCGAAAAGAAAATTCGTCAGGATTCTCTTGATGAAATATTTTCATCGCTGAAAAAATCGCCGTCAGGATTGCATGAAACCGATCATACCGGCAAAGGGGTCGAACGATTGAGCGAAACTAAACCGTATCAATTCGGCGATCCTCCATCAAACATCGATTTTATGACAACGATCAGCAATGCGATGAAACATAGTGACAATGACGATATTGATTTACGTGAAGACGATTTCGAAGTATATGAAACCGAGCATCTGACTTCATGCGCTACCGTTCTGGCCATTGATATTAGTCACAGCATGGTTTTGTACGGTGAAGACCGTATCACACCGGCCAAAAAAGTTGCGCTCGCGCTGACGGAATTGATCCTCACTCGTTATCCTAAAGACTCGCTCGATGTTATTACATTTGGTGACGATGCCAAACAAATCGATTTGGAAGACATTCCGTATATTCAAGTCGGTCCCTTTCACACCAATACCAAAGAAGGTTTGCGGCTATCACGACAAATCCTTCGCAAACGCCGTAATCAGAACAAACAAATTTTTATGATCACGGACGGAAAACCTTCCTGCATTTGGGAAGAAGGTCAATTGTACAAAAATCCGTACGGTCTTGATCGCAAAATTGTCAATCAGACTTTAAACGAAGCGGCGCAATGCAAAAAAGACGGCGTCGTTATTTCAACATTTATGATTACCGATGATCCGTATCTGACGCGATTTGTTGAAACATTGACTCAGACTAACAAAGGACGAGCTTTTTACGCCGGCCTCAATGATCTTGGCCAATACATATTTGTCGACTACATCCGTAATCGTCGGAAAAATTTACGTTAACACTGCTGGTTTTTAAGGATATTCATGCGATTTATCTGGTTTTTTCTTACGTGGGCAGCCATTGTGGCACTTGGATATTGGTATGTCGGCCGTAGGATTGTGCCGGCTTTATCCCATTACAGTTTATCGCAACCGATGTGGTGGTCGATAATTTTTGTATTATGCCTAATGCCGCTGGCCGGATTTTATTTGCTTTTACAACGACAAGAAGGCGTATGGCTGGATGTGCTCCTGTATGCCGGCTACATCAGCTTAGGACTTTTTGCATTGCTTGTAACGGCATTTCTGATCAAAGATACGATTGGGTTGTCACATACGCTGATTACCAAACTTTTTACCTCCGGTGAAAATTCTGTTGATCCGTCGAGGCGATTGTTTCTTACACAAAGCATTAATTTAGGAGTAGCTGCTGTTTGCAGTGCGGTAGCCGGCTACGGATTTTACGAAGCGCATCGCCGCGCAACGGTTGAAACGATAGAAATTCCGCTCGATAAACTACCGGATGAATTTGATGGCTTTCGCATTGTGCAGTTTTCTGATCTTCATGTCGGCCCGACGATCAAACGCGGATTTGTGGAAAGGGTTGTTCGTCAAGTTAATGAACTCAAACCGGACCTGATCGCTTTTACTGGGGACTTGGTGGACGGGAGCGTATCGTGGCTTCGGGAAGATGTAGCTCCATTAACGGAATTAACAGCGCCGTACGGAATGTTTTTTATTACAGGTAATCATGAATATTATTCCGGAGCGGAATCCTGGTGCAAAGAAGCCTCTCGATTGGGATTCGACGTTTTGCTCAATGAGCATCGCCTGATCAATTATAAAAATCAACAGATCGTTTTGGCCGGCGTTACCGATTATTCAGCAATGATTCCCAGTCATGTTTCCGATCCGAAACGTGCTATCAAAGATGCGCCGGAAGGTTTGGTCAAAATTCTGCTCGCACATCAACCTAAAAGCGTCGAAGCCGCGCATGCAGCCGGATTCCATCTGCAGTTATCCGGACACACCCATGGCGGGCAATTCTTCCCGGGTAATCTTCTCGCTGCGGCAGGACAACCTTATTTAAAAGGCCTTCACAACCATGATAATATGTGGATATATGTCAATCGGGGAACTGGGTATTGGGGACCACCATTAAGGCTGGGTTCGGGACCTGAAATTACCGTTATTACCTTACGTAAGGCTTAAGGGTTTTTTGAAATTCAATCCCGGGCTTTTATTCGCACAAAACCTTCTTTATCACAAATATACATTGAAACTCGGACAGGCTTCATTGTCATATCAATATCGATCACACCGAAGTTGAGCCCAATCCAAGGTTTACTCACTCTGTAATTATTTTTTTCCAAGCCCGCATAAAACCAAGCTAAGCCTTTATAATGTGTCAATCCGCTGGAAGTAACTTCATATAAAGGCGCCGGCATAACACCATCGATTTTAGAAATATCACCATAGTGGCGATCACCGGAAATGAACAAAAATTTTTTATCGGTATGATCTTTTAAGAGCCGCATGAGTTGTTTTTTGGATTTAGGAAATCTTGCCCATTTTTCGCGCCAGTGTTCGAATGGAAAAACCTGATTCGATGAGCCGATAATGCATAACGCCGATGTATCGGTTTCAATAATGTTTTCAAACCACGACCATTGTTCTTCACCCAGCATATCGCTATTCGGGCCGGGCCGATCACGATTATAACGTGTGTCCAATAAAATAATCCTGACCGGAACACCTTCTTTTTTTAATTCGTACGTGGCATATACACCATTCTGTTTTCGGCGAGGGCTATCGGCCGGTTCTCCCAAAAAATCCAAACAAAGCTGCATACTTGCTTTTTTCTGAGGATATTCTTTACCTGCATTGTCGTAGCCCAGATCATGATCATCCCAAGTACCGATAATCGGAACTTGTTTCCTAAAGCGATTGTACACTTCAAAACTCTTTTGCAATTCGTACATAGTTTTCATTTTTGTCATATTATCGGTGTCGGCATAAATATTGTCACCAAGCCAGATCCAAAGATCAGGTTTAGAATTCTCAATGGCGCTCCAGATCGTCTGGGGTTCGTTTTGATTATCACACGAACCAAAAGCAATGCGAAAAGTTCCGGCACTTTTTTCCGGCAAAGGCTCTTTGAGTTCGGACGAAGGATTTTCGCAACCGGCTGCAAGTACGACTAATAAGACCGTTAATATTTTTTTCATCGGATTTAACATTCAAAAAGTGAAACCAAGCGGTACAAATATATGTACTATAAAATCCATTTCAAACGAAATGTCCTGTAAACTAAATTGCAGCATGGTTATCAGAAAAACTCTTTTGTTTTTCTATATAAAATATCTATATTTCGTCATATAACGAAATGATTTTTATGCTGATTGATAAAGCCAAACTTTTTAAAGCCGTATCCGACCCTAATCGGCTTAGAATTCTGAAAATGTTGCAGATGAAAGACCTGTGTGTCTGTGAAATTACCGAAGTATTGCAACTCGCGCCTTCCACGGTATCTAAACATTTGAGCATTTTGAAGGAATCCGGATATATTTTGGAAGAAAAAGACGGAAAGTGGGTCAATTATTCTATCAATAGAAAACCGTCCGACCCTGCATTAGCATCATTGATCGGAATGATGCACATTTGGTTAGAAGACATTGATTTGATAAAAAAAGACCGGGCTACCATTAACAAAGTCGATCGCGCTTTACTGTGTAAATAATTCGCTATTTAACGAAATATGAGTGATTATGAAAATTTTAATACTTTGTACCGGTAATTCATGCCGTAGTCAGATCGCTGAAGGATTTCTAAAATCGTTTGATTCGCGATTGGAAGTTTATTCTGCAGGAACAAGACCTTCCGAACGTGTTCATCCGAAAGCAATTCAAGTGATGTCGGAAGTTGGCATCGATCTCAGTAAAAACTACCCGAAAAACACGGATGAATTTATTAACAAAGCTTTCGACTATGTTATCACCGTATGTGGGCATGCGCAAGAAAACTGCCCGATTTTTACCGGAAAAGTCAATCACCGTCTGCATATCGGTTTTGATGACCCGGCCGAAGCCAGCGGAACAGAGGAATTTATATTGGGTGAATTTCGAAGAATACGCGACGAAATCAACGAACGTTTTTATGATTTCTACCTCAAATTAAAAATATAATGGACGCCGTCAGCAAACAACTTTCCTTTTTTGACCGTTATCTCACCGCGTGGATTTTCCTGATTATGTTCTTCGGTGTGATTGCCGGTTATTTTTTACCGGGCATGGCCGGCTTTTGGGATTCTCTCAGTTCAGGCATGACGAATATTCCGATCGCCATTGGCCTTATTCTTATGATGTATCCGCCATTAGCGAAGGTGAAGTATGAAGAATTGCCCATTGTTTTTCGAAATGTTAGATTACTTCTGCTATCGCTCGTTCAAAATTGGGTCATCGGGCCTTTTATCATGTTCCTCTTTGCTATACTGCTTTTATCCGACAAACCCGATTTGATGATTGGCGTGATATTGGTTGGTCTTGCCCGTTGCATTGCCATGGTTTTGGTGTGGAACGATCTCGCAAAAGGAGATCCTGAATTAGCGGCCGGATTAGTTGCTTTTAACGCACTGTTTCAAGTCTTTTTGTATTCTGTTTATGCATATGTTTTTATCACGATCCTTCCACCGGTTTTCGGTTTGCACGGAACTTTAGTCCAGGTTTCGATCAGTGAAATCGCTGTAACCGTTTTGATCTATCTTGGAATTCCTTTCGGCGCCGGGCTTTTGACAAGAATTTTGTTACTGCAATTCAGAGATAAAATCTGGTACCACGAAAAATTTGTCCCGAAAATTTCCCCACTCACGCCCTTCGCTTTGCTATTTACTATTTTTGTAATGTTTTCACTCAAAGGGGATAAAATTGTTGAATTGCCCACGGACGTTCTGCGCGTTGCGATACCATACACATTATATTTTGCCGTTATGTTTTTTACGACTTTTTACGCAGCAAAAAAAATGGGAAATTCCTACGAGAAATCAACGACGGTAGCATTTACGGCGGGCAGTAACGATTTTGAGTTAGCAATAGCGGTGGCTGTAGCAGTATTTGGAATCAATTCGCAGGCGGCATTTGCCACAGTGATAGGGCCTTTAGTTGAAGTTCCGGTCCTGATACTATTAGTCGATGTATCGTTGTGGCTTAAAAGAAAATATTTCGAAAAGGCAATTTAAAACATCATCAGAAGTTAACAGAAATTCCTTATTCCTCTCGATGACAATCGTAGCAATTCATTTCCATCCAGGCTTTATCAACATCAACCGGGTGCCGGTAATTGACGCCTTGCATTGAAACTTCCTGTTTATCATTTTCAAATTTTTGCGCCAAAAGGGTATGACAAACGTTGCAGTCGCGCGAAAGAACTTTGCCTGATTCATTCACATGTTTGCCATCGTGACACCGGAAACAGCCTGGCGAATACATATGCCCGATATTGTCGGGAAATCCCTTCCAGCTGACTCTCATTTCTGGGAAAAAATTACGATTATAAATTTTCTGAACCTGCGCGATTGCGCTGTCAATTTTCACACTATGAGTCGTGATCATTTCCGGATAATTCGCTTTGTAAAAATCACGAATCTGATAAGCAATGCTGTCCATGGCATTTTGATTAGTAAGATAGGGGGTATTCAGAACGCGCACGGCCACATTTTTGACGAAAGGCAAGTTCCGATCAATCCAGCCAATTGACATCAATTCATTCACTGAACGCGACGGGTGGTGATAAATATGCGTCGGGCGGTTATGGCAGTCTATACAATCCATACGGCGTTTGTGAGCGCTATTAACTTGTTCGTCGCTGAATTTTACTTCCGTACTCTTGTAAATACTTTCCTTGCCGTCAGGACCTTTGACTTTGACCCATGGAATGGTTTGCCGGGATGAATCGAGCGGCGCATAAGTAATTTCATTTTTTATATTCATATGCCAGTGAATACCGGATGTCGCACCTTGTTCGTTATTACCGCCACCGATTTTCATTAATAGATTAAGCGACCACCGCGTGTTTTTTTCATCCGAAATGAAGTAATCGAAGTGTCTTTGCTTTTCACTGAAAAAATGTTTCGGCCAATGGCATTGTTCGCATGTTTCCTGTGCCGGGCGTAAGTTTTCAATCGGGGTCGGAATGGGTTTGGAATACTTGTTAAAAATAACAGAATAAACCTGATAGGCGCCTGAAATTTTAGCTTTGACAAACCACTCTGCACCCGACCCGATATGGCATTGCGCACAGCCGACCCGGGCATGCGGTGAAAATTGATACGCCGTGTATTCCGGATGCATGACGTTGTGACAAATTTCGCCGCAAAATTGGTCGGAATCGGAATATTCGTAAGCCTTGAAACTTCCGAACGCACTGAGTGCAAGAAATAAAATCGTTCCAATCATAAAAAAGCTAAACGCTGTACGGTGTTTTGGATTGTTGAGATCAATTTTCGGTAAGTGACCTTCAGAGGTTTTGCCTTGAGCCCGCAATCTGTGTTCGCGCCAGATTCCCCACGCAATCAAAAGTAATCCCAGAACAAGAAAAATTGGCAAAATAATAAACGTAATAATTCCCATGTATGGCTTCGAATGCTCAGCCATTGCCTCAAGAACAAGCAAAAACAAAATAAGGCCAAGACTCAAGCCCGCCAAGCCGGCGCCTAAAAGCGACCAAATATTGTAAAATGAATTGGGAAATATTCTTTTCATAAGGCTCCAAAATAATTGTCGATCATAAGATCTATGACATGTTAGTTATTCGGCCTATTTAAAAAAACAGCAACCTACTTATATGAAAATAGCATGGCGTAAATAATCCAAATGACAATGCTGAAGCCTATGGTTAGCGCCGTCCAGCCGAAAATACGGATCACTCTGATCACTATTGCGGGATAAGGCTCCACTAAATATTTCTCCAAATCACCGCTGGCCACCAACGCTTCATATTCCGCGGGCTTGTCGCGTTTAAATTCTTCCAATGGCATACGCCCGGTAAATACAACAAGGTCCATAGGAAATTTCTCAGGACGAAGATGCGTATTGAAAAAGTGAACCGTAAAAATAAAACCTACAGCCAAAAGGGCTTCATCAGAGTGAATGATCGTGGCAATATTAATAACCCATCCCGGAAGAGCGTTTGTAAATAATTCAGGAAACCAGAGTAATAATCCCGTCGATCCGATAACGGCAATTCCCCAGAATACGGCAAAGTAATCAAATTTTTCCCAATACGTCCACCGCCCGTACTCCGGTCGTTTGCCTACCCCGAGAAACCACTTAATTGAACCCCATAAATCTTTCAAGTCTTTTTTATTAAACATCAGCGAGTCGGGACTAAAAATCATCGCTTTCCAGCTCTTAAAATTTTTCCGTTTGCTCTTAATCAAATCCGTGATGTGTGTAACAAAAATACCGAACATGATTACGGCAGCAACACGATGAATGTATCCGGCAGATTCGAATCCTCCAAAAAGCTGTGACAAGAATTTGGCCCAGCCTGTATTTGAAAATTTCAACGTAAGCCCGGTCAGAGCGAGGCTAATAAAACTGACAATCATGAAAATATGTAAAATACGATTTAGGCGCGTGAACCTTTGAAACTGTTTTTCATTCGGATCGACGACATATTCTTTATGAACGTGCCGCATTTGCAATGCGCGAGGCAGCCATAATAGCGTGTGAAGTCCGCTGAAGAAAAACGTTGTAACTAAAAGACCGGTCATTCCCCAAAACACCCAGAACAGATAAGGATATTTATTCGGATCGTGGTGGGTTGCATGCGTAAGATAGCCCGCAAAACGACGGTTCGCTTCAGGATGGCATTTTTGGCAAGTCGCAACGACATTTTCCCGGCTGAGATGCGATTTAGAATTGGAAATAGGTAAAATATCATGCGAACCGTGGCAATCGTAACATTTTGCGGTCTTCGTGTAACCTAACTGAGAAACTTTGCCGTGGTAAGTATCAAAATACGTTTTGGTAATATCCTCATGACACTTACCGCACGTATTTGTAATATTGAGCATGAATCCGGTTTCATCAGTCCGGCGAATCGTATGCGCCGTATGGCAATCATTGCACACAGGTAGTTTTTTATCGGATGTGGAGACGGCCGCAGAATGAATACTTTGATTAAATTTTTCTTCTACGCCACTATGACACTTTCCGCATGTTTCGGGTATGTTGCTGAAATGCACCGTAGACATCGGATCTGAACTAGGTAATTCACGATGAGCCGAATGGCAGTCGGTGCATTTGGCGGTAACCAAAAGGCCGCTTTTAATAAGGCCTTTACCGTGAATACTCTCTTGATAATTTTCAATGATATCGTGCTGTTCACCCTTATATCGTACAGCCGCTTTTTCGCCTTCGCGGTGGCACCGGGCACAGAGGTTAGGAATGTTCGATGCAAAAATCGGAGACAACGGATTATTTTTACCTTGAATGAAATGCGTGCCGTGACATTCAGCACAAACCGGCGCATTTGGATCATTATTGGCGTGCAGTTTTCCGTGCGTGCTGATTTTGTAATCATCGCCGACTTGAGCATGGCACGTTGCACAGTCAACTTTTTGCGTCAGAGTTTCACATGGCCGTTCTTTATTGATAGGCGTTACACCTACGTGACATTGACTGCAGGCGGTTTTGTTGTGACGTGAATCGAGCATTTTATGGTCATCAACATACATCGAACGTCCGTCTTTGGCTTTTAGATCTTTTTTATCGTGACAGATCATGCAGTCACTATTGGCCATACCTTGATCATAAAAAACTTTGCGGGCTTTATGGGGTTGATGGCAATCGACGCACGCCGGTAAAACATTGGCTTCTTTTTCCCATAATTCGCCCTTGATGACTTTTTGATGAACGACTTCGATGGCCTGATGACATTTGGTGCAGGTTTTTGCAATATTAGTCCGCGCAATTGACGAACGGGGATCCGTATGAGGCAAAATCCGGTGCGGTGTGTGGCATGAAGCACAATTAGCGCTAACAGCTAATCCTTTATGCAATAAACCTTCTCCGTGAATACTTTCGGAGTAATTTTCCAGAATATTGGATTGCGGGATGTCATATTTGATTTGAACCGGCGATCCTTCGTGATGACAACGTCCGCAAAGTTCAGGAATCTTGATTGCAGTTACAGGCGATATGGGGTTCGTTTTCGAAAGGATTTCATGCGGCGATCCATGACAGGTAATGCACGTCGGTGCAAGACGATCACCTTGTTTAAAAGCTGTGCCATGTAATCCTTCGTCGTAAAATTTTTGTGCGCTGGCATGACAAGGAACGCATTGCGCTTTTGATACAAATTCTTCGTGCGGCAATTCTTTACCGGCCAATTCAGCATGACATCCGACGCATTGGACATCTTTATGCGATGAAAACGCAAATTTCTTTTTGTTGACGTATAACGATACTTCTTTTCCAGCGCGCGTGACCGTTAAAGTCACATCGTCATGACAGTCAAAGCAATCGTTATTGGTCTGAGCAAACAACGATGATGCCGCGAGAGACAACAAAATTGTGATTATCTTTTTCATTTGCATTAAAATAACTTCTTATTCTTCGGACGCGGGTTTGTTACGTTTTTCAGTATCAGCTTCCAGTTTTTTAACCTGCTCGAGTTCAAGCGCATGTTCGTCCATCATTTCTTTTTCGGATATTTTCCCGGTCAACCATGCCAGGTTCATTGGGTACATGTCCGGATTAAAGATAACAAAATAAAAATGCCAGACGATAATTGCTAAAGTTGCCAGAATGGCTTCATAAAAATGGATGGTCCGTGAAATATCCCAGCCGAGTTTTGTAAACATGCCCATCGATGCGTTTTCAAACCACATGATTGCCCCCGTTAACGCCATGACAATCGTGCCCCACACCAATGCCCAGTATTCAGCCTTTTCGACATAACCAAAGCGCTCAAATTTCGGTTTTTCTTTGAGAAGCCCAAAATTATATTTCATCACATGAATAGCGTCAAACATATCTTTTGTTTTCGGGACAAGATCTTTTATCAGTTGGCGGCCCCGTACAGTAAATGAAACATAAATGATGTGGTACAGGCTGGCGACAACCATGACAACGCCGGCAATTCGATGTATCCAGCTTCGCCACTCGAATGCATGGTCGCTCATATTTCTAATGGCTACGACCCACCATGCTTCAGGATATCGTAACATGAATCCTGTAACAACCAACAGGATGAAACTGATAGCCAAAGTGGCATGCTGGATACGTTCATTGACGGTCATGCGTAAATACAAAGCATGCCCAACATGTTCTTCTTCAATTTCCCCTCTTTGTATTGCTAATTTTCTTCGGATCTTCTTAAGAAAATCAAAGAAATTGTGTAGAAACATTCCACCAACGACAACCACGATCATCCAAATATAAAAGTTGGCGATCCAATACAATATCGGTTGATCTTCTTTTTCTTCGACACTGGAATGCACCGAACCGACTGTAAACCGATTATTGGCTCCAGGATGGCATTTCCCGCAAGTTTTCGTCAGATTATCTTTGCTGACCGTTGACGTCGAATCGCCCGGAGGTTTAATATTATGCGCACCATGGCAACTTGCACAGTTGACAGCTTCTACCGAACCACCTCGGGCTGCTAATCCATGAAAACTATCTGAAAAAGTTTTAAATCGATCGGTAGATAAACCGTATTTCTGTGATAATTTGACGGACGCGTGACAAGTTCCGCAAACCTGTTGTGATAAATTTCGTGATGACACCGGAGAATTTGGGTCATCATGTTTAAGAATGTTATGCTCGCCATGACAATCGGTGCAAACCGGCGCATCTTTGTTACCTTTCGCGACGGCTGCTGCGTGGACGCTGGTACTGAACTCATGTTCGATTTTCTCGTGACATTTTGCGCACACCGATTGTATGTTAAGTTTATTGACGCGTGAACTTTCAACAATACTTTTGTTCATTTCATGGCTGCCATGACAGCTGACGCAATTAGCCGCTTTGGCATTGCCGCCCCGGAGTTGTGAGCCGTGAATGCTGTTTTCGTACGATTCAATGAACTTGGTTCCTCTTACCGTTTTATCGGCAACATTGGGATTATTTAAATGGCATGAAAGACAGACTTTTTCCTGTGCGATTTTAAGCTGAACGGAATCCATTGCGGCCGTAACCCGGGTGATATTGCTTTGATGGCAGGTCAAACAATTGGGAGCGTCTTTCGATCCTTTACTTGACGCCTCACCATGTGCTGAATGAATAAATTTTTCTTTTACATCTGTATGACATGATCCGCAGGCATTGACTAAATTTTCTTTACTGAATTTTGCTCCCTCGGTTTTCGTAAGCTGAACATCGTGTGTCCCGTGACATCCTTTACAGGAAACGTCTTTTTTCCCATCCGTTCCGGTCGCGCTGACCATATTGATGTGAAATTGATGTTTCAAAAGCGCTTTGTTGTGGCATGAAAGGCAATTGACCGGTGTTATTTTTTCTTTGTGCGGGATATCATCCGGATTGAATCCAGTATGACACGCGACGCACGCGACCTTC
The DNA here is from genome assembly GCA_019695335.1 of bacterium. NCBI lineage: Bacteria > bacterium. The sequence goes on along the minus strand of JAIBAF010000015.1, from coordinate 5,632 downwards.
GAATGAGCGGAATGACTCAAAATTTTGTCATTGACGTACAAAGAAACTTCTTTTTTGTTTTTTGTCATCGTCAATGAATTGTCACTGTGGCACTCTAAACATGTTTGATTGGTCTGCCCAAACAAAGCTGATACCCCCAAGATCATGCAGAAACATGCCATTAATAATTTTACTAAACATTTCATCGTGTCACCTGACGAATTATTTCAAAATTTCAATCATTTAAAAAAATACCGTCAATCCTCAACGTAGGACTGACGGTAGTTATAACTTAACTCTTTGAAAGCAAGATGAAAAGGTGCATGGTAAGTTTTAATTAAAACCAACAGCTCTTTCACTTGTGTGAAGCAAGCCATTTGGCGAGAGTTTCGATCTCCGTATCGTTATTGGTCAGCACTTTCATATGCTTAACGCCATCGATCGTTTCTTGTTTCTTAAGATACTTCATTATCCAATCAGCCGTCCTTTTAGCGCCGATTTTAGATAGATCACTGTACTCTTTTTTTCCGCTTCGTTCAATTCCATCTGATTGAATGGAATGACAGAGTTGGCATTTGGTCGCTAAAAAAATTGTCTTTCCGTCGTCTTTGGTTTGAGTATAACCACTCGACCCAAAAAGACTAATCACGCCGACACTGGCAAAAATCAATAGCAGCGTTTTCATCTTTTTCTCCTTTCTTCTTCGGTTTTACCGAAGTTAAGCAGCAAGACGCATCCTACTGCTTATAAATTAATCATATCCCATTCAATCTTCAAAGAGCTTCATCATCGAAAGATATGATTTTGGTCATGCGCCTTTTCAAATAAAAACGCTCTAACAAAACCTTGTTTCGCCTGCGCGGATTTGTTAAAGCGTTCTTACAATTTTTATCTGACAAATAACGTTCACTTCGGACGCATCAAACGAAGTATCTTTTGTCCGCCCACTTATCCTCCGGTAGCATCTTTTGGCATGGGATGAGCAATTTTCTTTGAAAATTCCTCAAAATTAAATCCGGTGAATGTAGGCGATTCTTCATTGTGACAACGTTTGCAGGTTTGTTCATTGGGTTTAACTAAACCGACTGTGGCGCCATCTGTTTTACCTGCAGAGATATCGGTCATTACTTCTTTGGTCCAATAATCGCCGCCTGCACCATGACACGATTCACAGCCAACACCATCGGCTTTGTTATATTTTTCGCCTAAAAACTTAGCATCAACACCGTAACCATCAATATGGCATTTGAGACATTTACCATCTTCCTGAGGATTGGTCACACCGACTTTGGCCCCATATTCTTTTGCTTTATCAGAAGCTAAGGCTGCAAAAGCTTGAGAGTGTTTTTCTTCTTTCCATTTTTTATATTGGGCGCCTTTTTTAGGAGACATGTGACAAGGCTTACATTTGTCTGCGCCAACAAATACGCGTTGAGTCTGATCTTGTTCGTCGCCTTCCGTTGAAGGTTCAATGTAATAACGCACATTAAACGATACAAGAAACATCGCGACGACGATGAGCACTAATGAAGTCTTCAAGACGGTTCTCCTTTCTATAATTGGTGTTAATTTTGTCTTAACATATCATCGACCACCCATTGATAAATCAGATCGATTTGATTCTGAGTCAATCCGCCATGACCGGTTTGGATCTGAGTGATCAATCGGCAGGTAGCATCGCCGGCAATCGCATTTGGTGCGCCATCAGTTCCATTACCCAAAACACCGGCATAGGTTGTCAGGTTGTAATTAGCGAGCGGAGCCGTAGCGTTGTGACACCCAATACATTTGCTGTCAAGAATGGGTTTAATATTAGCATCGTACGTGACATAATCCGGCGGTGGCGGTGGCGGCGGGGCGCTGGCAGTAATACTCCGGTAATCGCTGCAACCAGCCAGAATGGCTATCATTAAGAAAATACCGCTTAAGAATGCATAAGTTTTCATAAATTTCAACCTTACGTCGTAGGTTATATATTATCGTCTTTTCCCGTCATTGGTATGGCATTGCAAACACGTAACATCTCCGGTTTCTAATTCGTGACAGGAAACACAATTTTCCATATCTTTTTTCGCCAATGATGCGTGCAATCCTCCTCCGGATCCGGCCGTGAAATTTACAAAGCCCGCGGCATCATGGCCCGCAGGTTTTGATACTTTTGGATTCTGAGTATGACATTGGACGCAGAAAGTCTCTGTTTCGTGACACGATTGGCAATCGGAAGTTTTTGCTTTTGCATCAAAACGATGCGTAAAAAGATAATCCAATGAGTGTGAACGTTGTAATATCATCGAATTATTGCCGTTTACACCGGAAGCACCTTTAGAGGTTGTAAAATCATTATGCTTTTTGAATTTTTCGAGATTGCCGCCTTCATGACATTCTTCGCATGTTTCGGAAGAATGGCACATAACGCAATTTACATCGCCCTGAGTTGCAACAATTTGTTTATGCGTTCTCATAAAATCGCCGACGTGATCGGCTGGTTTAATAAAACGAATGTCCGTGTGGCATGTTTGACAATCATTACTGGCTTTGACGCCATTGTGACATCCCATACATGACTCCATAGTCGGAAGAAAACTGGTATTGACGTATCCCTTTTCTCCGACATTGGTATGACAGTCTTCACATTTAGATCCGGCATCAATGTGTTGCTTGTGAGAAAATACCAATTCGCGTTTAGGATTGGCGAATGCCGAATAAGGCTCCGATTTTTCCATATGGCATACTGAACAATCGGTTTTTTTCTTATCATGGCAGGCGTAGCAATCTTCCATCAGACCTAAGTTATTGTCAGTGGATTTTGTACTTTTCTCAACGCCGCTATGACATTGAGCACATTCAGCGCCGACTTCGGTTTTGTGGTAGGCATGGCTGAATTTGATCAATTTGCTACGGTCTTCTTCCTTATAAACATCATGGTAGTTATGCCCTCCTACCAGTTTTGACACGACTTGAGACGGAAGAAAAAGCCCTGACTTTGTGATATGCCCGATCCCCGAAAGACCCAATAAGAGCAATACAAATGCCGTAAAGGGCAAAATGACCAATGATTTGAATTTAAATGGTTTCATATTTTTTCACCGGTTAGATTCTTTTAAAAATCCAGTAGTTAGCTCTTACGAAGAAACGTACATCGTATTTGCTTCCGGCAAAAACCGGTGAGCTTTTAAGGTTCTGCGAAAGAATTTGTCCTTCAACATCTATGTTAAACGAACGCAGGATTTGATAATTAATCCGAGCAACAGCCGACCAGGCTGTATTGGTATTTCTTAAAACGTCCGGTGATGCAGTGGTCGGGTCTACAATACCCGCGGTAATATCGTCGGCTAAATCAAATCGTGTATACGACAATGCCCCGTTGATCTTTAAACGGCTATTGACCGGATAATACGCTGAAGCAGTAAATGCATCCATCGTTCCGCCATAACCCATACGGCGTTGATATTGAAGCCCGGTTCGCATGAAACTAATTCCAAGTCCATATCGCCATGCATCCTTCATTTTATAGAACACATTGGCGTATTCACCGTTCACACCCCACAACTCATTAATACGGTAATGAACTCGCATCCATACTTCTTGATTGCTCCGAACGTCATCAAATGCACTAAAAATTGAATTATAAAGCAATAAAGGTCGCCGATACATGTATTGTACTGCAACAAACCAGTCGCTATTCGGAGTATATTGAAAATCACCTGATGCGCGTTGAATGTTTTTTTCTAACGCATTGTATTGTGCATTCGCAAAAACATTAATTTTTTTGAAGAACATTCTGTTAGCATCGAAACCAACAACCCTTTCTTTCAAGTCAGGCCTTGTAACAAGACTGTCGAAACCCAGAGAATTTTCAGTGTGATAAAACGGCCCTTCACGGCTTTTATCAAAATACGTAATCGATGCATTGGTGGCCCAGAATTTTGAAGTCGACAATTTTATTCCCCAACTTCTTCGCTGGAAAGGTTTCAAAGCAGATGCTCCTCCATCAGCCGGAGGAAGGGCTCCGAAATAACCCATAAAATTAAAATTATGATCGTAACTATAGTCTGCTCGAATTCCGTCGATCGTAGGGCTACGCATACCGGTAAAAACTTGTTGACGACCGACTTGTACATCCAGTTTGTTTTTAGCTTTTTCAGATGCTCTCCACCGCAAATACATATTGTAAATGCGATAGTCCGGATTATCCTTGCTTTCCGTTCCGAAGTCATACGTCGAACGCAAATAAGTATTGAATGACAGGTTATCCCATTTCAATCCGTTCACCTGAAACATCGCCGTTTGATAACCACGAAAACTTTTTGCGGCAGTTTGGTCGGTAAACTGATCTTCCCACGAATATACGGACGTGGAAAAACGTGCATTCATTGTTTGCGACTGAATCATTCCGGTGAGCAAGAAAGTCAACACGAAAAGCAGTTGTATCGGTTTCATTGTGACCTCTTCATATGCAGGGAAAGTTTAGAGAAGTGATAAGCATTTGTAAAGTACGTATTGCGATAAAAATATTCAATCTAAAATTATTTTTTTATTTACATCGAAGAAAAGGCTCCACGATTTGTGGAGCCTTTCTTCATAAAAGTCAATCCCATGTCCGAATTTGTTATGGATACAAAGCAATCGTATTCGTCAATAAAGCATTCGTGTAGGTCGTGTTATGAATTCCCAAGCTGTATTCTCTCAATGCAAATTGGAAATTGATCATCGCACCCATATCTCTCTTCGTCAACGAAGGGAAGTTAGGCAATGCATTGTTTGTATTCTTTTGTGCCGTTGACCATGAACTGCTGGGATTCGGATTTCTCCATGCACCGGCAGGATTCGTTGATGGATCATAGATATCCAAATATCCATCATAATTATTGGTTGTCAGACCGTACCAGAGATTGCTGACAGGATCAGTATTGACGTGCAGAATCGGCGTTGCACCACCAAGCGCATTCAGTTTAGCAGCAAGGGTGTTCAGTTTGGTCTTTTGATTGGATCTCGGTGTTGTAAATTTACTCGAAGTAGCGCTGATCGGGGCTGCTGAGTGGCATCCGGAAACATTGCAACCATTGAAATTCCATGTCGTGCTGGAAGTCAAACCAAGTTCAGCATCCGTTCCACGCATAAAGAATGTGTGGCCGCCGCCTCTTTGATAAACATCAGCCATGTGACAATCCGGGCAGGAAGCAACCGTCGTGTGCGATGAATTACCATAGGCTTCTGTTCCTGCAAATTCAACACCGCCTTGTCCCGCAAACACAGCGCCAACTACTCCATAGTGAACATGCGTTCTGTAGCTTGGGAAAAGTACGTTTGCTGATATATCATGATTGGACCAGAAAGTGTCGGCTGGTGCACTGGCTAAACCGGCATAATCCAAAACATCGCCGTTAAAACGAAGTGAATCGGCATCCGTCGTAACTTTATCAGTAAGGCTTGCTTTGGTCAAAGGACGCGGTTGATGGCATTTCACGCAAAGATTGGATACACCACCGTCTTGTGTCAAATTGATAGTTTTGGCGCCTTTCCACATCGTCATAGGAACGGCAGCAGTGTTCGTGAAAACAATGTCGTCCAGTGTGTATTCTGTGTGTAATGAACTATGGCAAGTAGCGCAATCGATTAATCCAAGCGATTCACCCGGAACCGTTGCATAATC
>JAIBAF010000014.1 GCA_019695335.1 bacterium | reverse complement strand
TTGCTTCCAATTCCCTTCTTCGTTAAACTTATCTACCTCAGACCCAAGACTTATACAAACCTGGTTCCATGAACTTCAAAATTTTAATTTTCCTGTTTGCCGCCGTGTCTTTAGCCGCACAGGATGAAATCGGATTGCCGTCGTGGCGATATTATACCAATAAAGAATACGACGCGACGCCGCAGAACTGGTATTTCACGCAGGATCAGCACGGGCTGGTCTACGTTGCCAATTCCATGGGTGTTTTGATGTACGACGGCGTACGATGGGAAACCATCAATGTTCCGAGCCGGCTCGTGCGGTCGGTCGCCGCGGACGATACGGGACGCGTTTGGGTCGGCGCATTCGGGGATTTTGGTTACCTGCACACCGATGCCGTCGGCCGCACCCGTTACGTTTCGCTGAAGGAATTTGTGCCCGATTCGCTGAAAAAATTTTCCGACGTTTGGTGCGTCGTTCCAACACCGCATCGAATCTATTTTTCCACCGATCAATCACTTTTCGTATGGAACGGACAATCACTAAAAATCATTCCGGGCAAATACGGATGGATTGCAAATATAGAGGGTACGGTCTACATCTCCAAAAACAAATCCGGTTTATTGAAAGCCGAAGGCGATTCGTTGATACCAATTCCCGGAACAGAATCCACCGCTAATGATAATATACTTTCAATTTTTTCTTGGCTGGGAAAAATATTTCTTTTCGACGGAAAACTCGGACTTTTATTTTTCGATGGAAAAGAAATCTCGGAATTTTCACCTTCTCTTTCGCAAGTTCTTCTGCACGAGTGGCCAAACCGCACCATTGTATTGCCAAACAATCAAATTGCCGTATCGACGTACCAACAGGGAATTGCGGTTATCGATTCAGCCGGAAAAATTACGCGATGGCTTAATACGTCCACCGGTTTTGTATCGGATGATGTTAAAAGTCTTTTTCTTGATCGAGAAGGCGGTTTGTGGGCCGGTTTGGAAAACGGAATTGCGCGCGTAGCGTTGTCATCGCCTTCGAGTTATTTTAATGAAAGCATGGGTCTCAAAGGCACTGTCGAATCGATGTGCCGGTGGCGCGAGCACCTTTTTGTCGGTACAGGATTCGGTGCATACCGTATGGATGGCGGCTCTCATTTTGAAAAAATCCCCGGTATTGACGGACAATGTTTTGATTTTTTAAATGTCGGCGACGCTGTCATCGCTGCGACCGGCGACGGTATTTTTGAAATCAATGATCATGTCCGAAAACTAGCTCCTTACCGTTCTGCTGTCGCCGCACAATCGGTCATTGATCCGAACCTTGCTTTGTTTGGTCTTAAAGAAGGCCTTGCCGTTATCGAACGGCAAAACGGGCAGTGGATCAACCGCGGGCTGATGCCGGGAATTCATGAACAAATCCGTTCGATCAAGCAAATCGCCGACGGCTCTTGGTGGTTGGGCACATTGAACCAAACGCTGATTCGCCTGAAGCTTGACTCGCACGATCCCCTTAAAAATCCTGTTATTGAACGCTTCGGCGAGAAACATGGCTTGCCTACAGGTCAAAACCGTGTGTTTATCATTTCGAACAAACTGTTTTTTGGCACTGAGAAGGGAATTAAAACGTTTGATGGCGAGAAATTCATTCCCGATACCACCTTTGGTTCTCCATTAGCGGACGGCAGCCATTGGGTGTATGACCTGTATGAAGATTACACAAAAAATGTGTGGATTATAAAAGGATTTGGTGAGTCGTTCGCCAATGAGATCATCGTCGCATATCCACAGCCGGACGGCCGTTATGTTACCGAAAGCAAACCATTTTTGGAAATTTCTCAATACCCGATTTATCGAACGTATGCCGAACCTGACGGCATTGTGTGGCTAGGCGGGCCGGAAGGCCTCATCCGGTATGATACGCATTTGACTTTAGACGTGGATGCGTCGTTCTCTGCGCTGATCAGAAAAGCAGCCGTACGCGGAGATTCGGCCATTGCCCGTGGTACGCTCGACTTTCTCGACAATGCTCTCCGCTTCGAATATGCGGCAACCAGTTATGTCAAAGAAGCTTCTAATCTTTTTCAATACAAGCTTGAAGGTTTCGATCCGGACTGGTCGGAATGGACTAATGAAACACGCAAAGATTATACTAATATTCCGGAAGGCCGTTATCGTTTTCTGGTTCGTGCCCGCAATATTTACGGCAACATCAGTGAACCGGCGGTTTTCGAATTTCGCATTAAACCTCCGTGGTATCGCACGGGATGGATCTACGCGTTGTACACGTTTACGTTCGTAGCTTTAGCGTACGGAATGATCCGGTGGCGGCTGAGTGCGCTTAAAAAACAAACGATGGAATTGGAAAGTAAGGTGGAAGAACGTACTGCGGCTTTGGAGTCAGCCCGCCGGGAAATTGAAGCGCAACGCGATTACCTGAAGTCGGTAAACGTTCAACTGGAAGCAGCCATTCAGGAATTGAAAGAAACACAGATTCAATTGGTTCAATCCGAAAAAATGGCTTCGGTTGGACAAATGGTTGCCGGCCTTGCGCATGAAATCAATAATCCGCTGACCTTCGTCATACCGAATCTGGATTTAATACAATCACGAATTCAATCCTTCGAAAAGCTTCTTAAAAAAATCGAAACCGACGGCGGAAATATACCTAAAACATCGTTTCAACAATTAGACGACTTCCGGTCAGCCATTGAGAGCGCTAAAACCGGAAGCGAACGCATCAAAAACATCGTGCATAATTTGAGGACGTTTACTAACTACGACGCACACGGTATTGCGGAAACGGAAATCGAACCGCATTTGAATCAGGCGTTAGATTTATTTTTCAATCAATACGCAGACATCCGTTTTGAAAAATCGTTTACCTTCAACCGCACTGTATCGGCCAATATCCAGGAATTGAATCTGTGTTTTGTCAATATTTTATCCAACGCTGTTTTAGCTATACACGACGCAGAATCACGAAAATTAATTAACGAAGGAGAAGGCAGAATTCTCATCACGACAGAACCTGCATTCTATTCAGAAAAAAATTTCGTCAAAATCACATTCAAAGATAACGGTATCGGCATTTCGCCCGAAGTATTACCGCACATCTTCGAACCGTTCTTTACGACGCGCCCTGTTGGAGACGGTAAGGGATTAGGTTTGTCGGAGACATACGCCATTGTTAAAAAATATGGCGGGGAAATCGAGGTGGAAAATAATCCTGAAGGTGGAACATCTGTAGCTGTTTTAATTCCTGAGGCAAATTTCAGAGTTTAAGTTTCTCCCAGTGACCGTTTTTCCATACCCATAGATAATTATTCCGGATGAAATGAATCGGATACATTGCGGATCCGCCCAACCGGTCATTGGCTTCAGTCAATTGCAAAACAATCGATTTGCTGCGATTTGAAACATCCATTTTGACAAGATCGAATGAGGTTGTCTCGGCCTCTTCGGAAGTGGGCACAAATCCATAAAACGACGTTCCGCGAACTGCGACGGCAATGAGCTTTTCAGGAAATGGTATATCCGTGATATTCTTTGTCACGCGGTCATATACTATCAGGCATGTATCGCTTTGAATGATAAGCCGCCGATCATCCATGACGACCAAGTCCCGCATATATCGATCCGTTTTGACCGAATCTAATTTTTGCTTTTGTAAATCGTAGATAAAAATAACTCCCGCCCGCATGGATGCAATGGCGTTTTCTGAACTCAGCACGCGCCCGCTCCAGTATGGAATACCAAAATCGTCGGATACTTGCTTGGCGTTTCGATAATTCAGCAATTGATTATTCCAGGACCATGGAACGAAATACAGTGGATGAACGGATTCTAAAGTCACATCCGATTTTGGCACAATGAACACCAATCCTTTTTCAAAAATATGTCTCAGAGTCGGCAATTCGGTTGCTCCTTTAAAGTGCGTTGTCGTATCATTAAGATAGACCACTTCTCCTTTAGAGGAATAAGACATGAATAGATCCCACGAGATGGTCGTACCGTTTTTCCAAACCCAAATTGGATTGAATGTTTCAATCATGCCGACAGTTTCTTTATTGACGGGCCAGCCTTGGGCTCCCGGCTCTGATTGAATATAATACGTACGGATTCCGCTCGGTCTGTCGTCAATAATGTTATTGGAATCTATAATTTGTTTGTACGTTCGCCACACGATCCAATCCGGCGTCGCTAAAACAAATTCAGCGTTTGTCGGATCAGGAAAGAATTGCGCATTCAGCGGGAGAACAAGTATTAAAAAAATTGTAAATTTCATACAACTCTATTCTTGCAGAAACATTTATAGATGTCGCAATTTAAAATTACTTCGACAAAACCGGACTTATTTTGATTTCACTTGTTCAAAAACTTCGCGGGCAATCGACAAAGCTTCGTTCACATTTTCAGCAAGAACGTTGTAATGTCCCATTTTCCGTCCTGGCCGGGCTTCTGTTTTTCCATAGAGATGCAGTTTGATTTGAGGATGTTGAAGCAGTTTTTCCCAATGTGGCTGGGAGTTTCCCCAAACATCACCGAGTAAATTGATCATCACAACCGGTGAGAGCAGACGCATGTTGCCCGGTTCTAGTCCGCACAGAGTACGAACTTGCTGCTCGAACTGATCCGTTACGCACGCGTCGAGCGTGTAGTGGCCGCTATTGTGCGGGCGCGGGGCAATTTCATTCACTAAAACGCGTCCGTCGCGCATGACGAACATTTCCACAGCCAGCACACCGTTGTATTGAAGTTCCTCCGCGACGCGTTTTGCAATCGACTGTGCCCGTTCGCTGATGTCCGCCGATACACGCGCAGGTACAATGGTCGTATCCAGAATGCCGTTGACGTGAATGTTTTCGCCGGTCGGATACGCCGACACAATGCCGCTGACGCTGCGTGCCAATACAACCGATACTTCGGTTTGAAAATCCAGCATTTCTTCGAGAATACACGCAACGCCGTTCATAGCTTTGAAAGCATCCAATGCCTGATCCAGTGACGTCACGCGCCATTGACCTTTGCCATCATATCCGAGCCGGCTACGTTTTAAAATAGCAGGAGAACCGATTTTTTGAAAGGCGTCATGAAGGTCATTTTCATTATGAACAGGAGCAAATGAATTGGTAGGAATTTGATGAGTACGTAGAAAATTTTTTTCGTTAATGCGATCTTGCGTGACGGCAACAGCATGAGCCGATGGACGAACGAAACAAGTTTTCGAAAGCATCTCAAGCGTGTCCGCGGGAACATTTTCAAATTCCGTCGTGATAGCGGCGCACGTCGCGCTCATTTCATTAAGCGCTTGATGATCATGGTAATCGGCACAGAGATGGTTATCGGCAATTTTTCCTGCCGGACTTTTCGGATCGGGATCCAGTACGATCACACTATATCCCATCGTTCGCGCTGCGACGGTAAACATGCGCCCCAATTGACCTCCCCCCAACATTCCAAGCGTCGCTCCCGGAAGGATCATTTGATCTCCGGAAGTTTCATATTTAAAACTTTTTCTTTTTGAGTATTCCTAAAATTCGAAAGCTTTTTAGCAAGTACTGTATCCTGACTTGCAATAATCGACACGGCAAACAATCCGGCATTGGCTGCGCCCGCTTCACCGACCGCAAATGTAGCAACCGGAACGCCTTTGGGCATCTGGACGATCGATAGTAAGGAATCCATTCCTTTTAAATATTTTGAAGGAACGGGAACGCCGAGCACCGGAATGGTTGTTTTTGCGGCCAACATGCCCGGCAAATGTGCTGCACCGCCGGCACCGGCAATGATACAAACCAATCCCCGCTCGTGTGCTTTTTCTGCATATTCAAATAACAAATCGGGAGTCCGATGAGCCGATACAACCCGAGTTTCATACGAAACGCCAAATGACTTCAATTGCTCGGCAGCGTGTTGCATCACTTCCCAATCGCTGTCGCTGCCCATGACGACACCCACTAATGGCTTGCTCATAATACCTCAATTTTTTAAAACATTATCACAATCTAAGTCGCCGATATGATACGATATTTCAGAGAATCCCTCAAGTGAATATTAAACAGGCAAGCAGTAAAAATAAATGTAGAGCGAAACAATGTTTCGCTCTACATTTGTATCAAACCTCCTGGTTAAAACCGTTTAATTAAGCCCAATTGAAAATAAGCCGGCAATACATCGCCTTCTTTTCCACGGGCATTCGTTATGCCAAATCGTAAATTCGCATCATAACTTTGGCCTATGGTTTTGCCTGCTTGTACGCCATAAAAATAATGGGCACCGTTATTTAAATACCATCCATCCTGAATCTCCGGGTAATTATCCTTCATAAGGCTGGTGTGTTTTAAATATGAAACGACAGCTCCGTCGGCGCTCACTTCCAAAGCAGCATAAAATGTCGGTTTGAAATATCCGGTCACGAGAGAAAATTCACCGCCAAAGCTTGAAATTCTGACCAAGGATGTATTATGGTTTCGAAAATTTCCTAGAACTTTGCCCGCTACTGCAAAACTGTTTTTCTTATACAGTTCAACCTGGCCTCCGATTCTCATTTTAAAATCATCCGTCAACCGATGTCCCATCGGCATAGAATAATCGAAAGTCAAGAGCAACGGCCTGATCGTCTGAATAAAACGTCCATAACCAACTTGCGCCGTCATGCCGAAATCGTATCCAAAACCGGAATACACCATATTTGGATTTTGTTCATTAACAGATCGCCAATTAAAATTCTGCCCGTAACTTGAACCTGTTATTCCAACAAAAATGATCGCCATAATTAATTTTTTCATGTCTTTTTTCTCCTAAAATTTATTTGACTTCATTAAGATAGTTTTTTGCCAAAGGATAAAATTTATCCCAGCCGAAGTAGGTCATTTCATGGCCATGTCCCATGATTTCTTCCATCTGTACATTCGGATAAGCTGAGGAAACCTTTTCTGCATGCGTTTTTCCATACGCCTTATTTAATTCGCTGTAAACGAACAACACTTTTGTGTTGTATTGATTAAGATTGGTTGTGAAATCAAATCCGTGTTTTTCCGCATAATCCATAGCCGCTTTGTTGGTGATTGCTCCAAATCGCCAATACGGCTCAAGGCCTTCAACGCCGGTTTTATTTCCGTCGGCAAAATCAGCGGCAGCCATCAGGCTGGCTTTATAATCAAGCACACGATGATCATCTCCGGTAATGAACTGATCCAAATAGACATAATCATTACTCGTTTCATCAAACAAATGTATTTCCATAAAGCGTTTGATATAATCTTTGGTTTCTTTCCATCTAAAACCGCCCGGCTCGGCCAGAACAAGACCACCGATCGTTTCCGGATGTTGGTTGACATACGCCGTAGCCAACATCGCGCCCCAGGATTGTCCTAAAAGAAAAACTTTCTGAGTTGAATCCTTTTTGTAGTGATTGATGACAGCGTTCAAATCATCTATAAAAAGTTGCATGGTATAGATATTCGCATCGTGCCGTTTGGACAATCCGCTGCCTCTCTGATCATACATCACTACAAAAAAACCGTCGTTGACAAACTCAGCGCAATTAAGTAAGTAGCGATAATCGCCGCCGGGTCCGCCATGAAGTACTATCAGTATCGGATCATCCGGATTCCCAAATGATTCCGCATGAAGCTGCGTACCATTCACAGAGATAGATGGCAAAGAAGGATCTTCGTCAACCGTTAAAGGGACCAATAATCCAGCTTCATCCATTTCATGCGTTTCGCATGAATTCAAAACAGTCATCAACATGACACATAGTAATAAAATTTTATGTGCCTGCCGGCTAGTAAAGCCAATTGCCGATATCATCAAGGATATCATTTTTCACTCCTTTTTAAATTGTAATTGAAAATGGCGTTCTTACGTTCGCCACGTTATTAACGCCTTCAAAATACAATCTTTCAAAGGGGCTTTCGCCTCAAATTGTAAGATGACACATGTTGTAAATTGTGAAAATGCAGTGGTTTACTGCTAGGCGGGTATTTTATTTAAATGAGAGAGGTATTCGGAAGGCGTCTGACCGCTAAATTTTTTAAAATTTCTATTAAAAGAGGATTTTGAATTAAAACCACAATCGTAGGATAAACCAAGCAAATTGAGGTTTTTGTTTTCTTGCAATTGCACCGAACGTTTGAATTCTTCTATTCTCTTAAAATTGATATAATCATAAAACGTAATTTGCAGAACTTCATTAATATATTGGGATAAATAATTCGGGTGCACGTTTAGCAGAGAAGCCAGTTTATCCAGAGACAATTCGGGATCCAAATAAAGTTTTTCTTCATCGATCTTTCTAGCCAAAGCCGTTTCCAGAAACAGCTTTTTTTCTTGGGAAAGACCGGACGTTTCATATTTTTTTGATAATTCGCGGTTATCTGGATCAATTGGATCCGGTTGATCCTGAACCGATAGTTTATCCAATAAAACCCCGGTAAAAACTGGCGTTTGCCGAACACCAAAAAACCCTATTAGCAGTACAAACATCGCTACTGCCGTATTCGTCTCTATATCCGTTCCGAGGATCACTGTTATCCAAATAATCCCAATTCCGTATGTAATGACTTGAAGCCATTTGAGATTTATTTTTTCGATATTAGAGAATGCGTTTCTGATTTTCTTCTGATAAATATTAATACGGTATAGTGACCCTAACACATAGATAATTCCGATGACTACAATGGCGATATACCTTAAACGATCTAAATCTTCAAAACCAATACCCGCATTAGTCATGACATATAATTTTTGTTCAGCCGGCAGGCTAAAAAATTTTACAAACAAATAAATTCCAAAAAACACTACGGGTACAAAATGAAGAATATTAAAAACCTTTTTTTGCGGTAAAGAACCGGTCAGCGCTGACACGTAGAGAAAAAGCAGCGGAGGGTGAAGGAAAGGCGTAATGAGGTTAATGCCGATAAGAAAGGAAAGATGATTTTCATAAAGCTGGACAGAATCAAAATAAAATAAAAATTGGCTGACAACAATAATCAAAAGCCAGAACAAAAGCACGTTGTCAGCCGCTATTCTATTTTTTTTGAATAACAGCAATACGAAAAGAAAAACAGAGATGGCGATGCCAAATATAAATATCATAATCGACCGATGATATTTTAAGAATGCAGAGCCATTATTTACAGGCGAATATATCTGTTATTCGAGATACTTCATAGAACATTTCGTATCGATCACAATTTTACATTGTCAACCATAAGTTTAGCAACGGTTTTAGCAAAATTGGATGGATCTTTCGGTTTTGAACCTTCCAATAAAAGCGCCTGATCGTACAAGAGACCGGCGTACTCTTTCAAGATCGGAGCCGTTTTATCTTTTTCAAACATTGCATTCATCGACTCAAAAAGCGGATGCGTCGGATTAAGTTCCAGAATGCGCTTTCCGACCGGTATGCTTTGGCCCATCGCTTTCAGAATACGTTCCATATTTTGATCCATATCGCCTTCATCAGCCACCAGCACGCAGGCCGAATCTTTAAGGCGGGTCGAAAAACGAACTTCTTTCACATCGTCTTTCAAAACGTCTTTGATAAGATCGATGAGTTTCGAATATTTTTTCTGCGCATCTTTTTTCTGTGTTTCACGGGTTTTATCAATATCGATATCGCCTTTGGTGACTGATTTGACTTTTTTGCCCTGATATTCCAGTTCATGCGAAATAAAGTCATCGATTTCATCCAATAGAAAAAGCACTTCATAATCTTTTTCTTTGAAAGCTTCCAAGTAAGGCGATTTCTCAAGTTCCTCACGTGACGATCCGGCAATATAATAAATTTCATCCTGCCCGGTCTTCATGCCATCGACATAATTTTTTAATGAAGTATATTTTCCGCGCTCCGTGCGGGTAGACTCAAATAGCAACAAATCGCGAATCGCGTCTTTGCGCTGATGATCGACGTAAAGCCCTTCTTTGAGAGACTTGCGGAATTCATTGTAAAACTCTACGTATTTTTCGTATTCGGCCGTTTTCATTTCCGATAGCGTATCGAGCACTTTTTTGGTGATATTTTTCTTAATGACTTCGATCTGGCGGTTAGATTGCAGGATTTCGCGAGAGACGTTCAATGGCAGATCGGATGACTCGACGACGCCTTTAACAAAACGCAAATACACAGGCAGAAGTTCCTCACAATGATCCATAATCTGAACACGTTTAACATATAGCGTCGGTCCGATTTTATATTCTTTGTAAAACATGTCAAATGGAGCTTTTTGAGGAATAAAAAGCAATGCAGAAAATTCTGAAGTGCCTTCCGCTTTGAAATGAATAACTTTGGCCGGATCGGTAAAATCGTGCGAAACATGTTTATAAAATTCATTATATTCTTCAGCCGGAATTTCCGATTTATCTTTCAGCCAAATCGCTTTCCGGGAATTGAGGGTTTCTTCGGTAATTTTTTTATCTTTTTCGACATCCATACAAACCGGATGTTCGATATAATCGGAATATTTTTTCACAATACGGCGAATTTCCCATTCATCGAGAAAACTTTTTTCGTCTTCCTTCAAATACAAAATCACGTCTGTACCCCGGGACGTCCGCTCAAACGATTCTATTTCAAACGTTCCTTCGGCTTTTGATTCCCACCGAACGGCTTTATCCCTCGGTTCGCCGGCTTTTCGCGAAATGACAGCAACTTTTTCCGAAACCATAAACGCCGAATAAAACCCGACGCCAAACTGGCCGATAAGTTCAGGATGATCCTTGATTTCTTTTGAGCTGAGATGCTGAAGAAATTCTTTGGTCCCCGAATGTGCGATGGTTCCAAGCGATCGGATGATATCCTCCTCATCCATTCCAATACCATTGTCGCTGATCGTCAGCGTACCCGCCGACTTATCGGCTTTGATCGTGATCTTCCAGTCGGCATCGCCTTCGATAAGTGACGAATTTGTCAGCGATTCATAGCGTGCTTTATCAATCGCGTCGGATGCATTGGACAGTAATTCACGCAAGAAAATTTCTTTATGTGAATACAGCGAATGGATCATCAAGTCCAAAAGCTGCTTCACTTCGGCCTTAAACTGCAAAGTCTGAGCGGACATAATAATCACCTCGTTGATGTTAAAACATAGATTTTTAGCGGGCGGAAGATAAAAATTTTTGTATGAAAATGCAATAATGCTGTTTTCAAAATTTTCCTGTAATTAACTAACTTTTCTTCATTATATTCGTTACAAGAACAAAATGGAATGCTATGCAAGCTGATATCAGTATACTTCATCATTCTGATTTTTATCGGGTGTTGGATTTCAGATGCCGTTGTACGGATCACGGAACGTCTCCACGGGAGTACGTCCAATCGTTTTCAATCAGTTTCATCCGCAAAGGCAATTTTATCTACAATGTGTTCCGTCATTCTTACGATTCCTACAACGGGAAAGTGCTTCTTACCAAATCTGGTCACGAACATACGGTTACACACAACCACCATGTACCGGACGAATGTACTATTATTCAATTCAGTGAGCGTTTTTATCAGCATTTGATCGATCATTACCGCCTGAAAGGCCATTGGTTTTTTGGAAATCATGATCTTCATTCGATTCTTATTTCCACCGATGTCGATCTGGAATATTTGCATCATCAGCTTTTAATCAACAAAAAAACCGGTAATCGACTGCTCACGGATAATCTGATTATGGAATTAATTCACCAGATCATGACCAACCTGGACGTCAAAAATGCTATCGCTCGGATCGACGACAAATTAAAAAAACATCATTTAGTCACGATTGAACGCGCCAAAGAATACATAACCAATAACTTTTCAAATGACATTTCATTGTCAGCCATTGCCGATTATTGCTACGTCAGTCCTTTTCATTTTAGCCGCGTATTCAAAACTTTCACTTCGCATTCGCCGTACCAATATTTGCAAAAGGTCCGGTTGAAAAATTCCGAATGGCTTTTACGACAAACTGATCTGTCTGTAACAGACATTTGTTTTGCCTCTGGTTTCAATAGCCTCGAACATTTCATAACCTCCTTCAAACAAACCTACAAGCATTCGCCTTCCCGATTCCGGCAATCCGGAAAATAGCAAGATTCCTTAAGCATCCTTTTTCATCGTTTTTTATCTTTTATGTAATTAACAAGACATGAAAGGTAAAACATGAAAGTTTTTTTTCTAAAGAATTTAGGAATTCTGTTTTTATTCGGTGGATATATGGTTTGTACAGCATTCCAATGGCCCGCTAAAGATTTTTCACAACACAAAAAAGCAAGATTCCTTAAGAATTCTACCGAGGCAACATTTATATTTCCTGGCTCAGAATACAAAACGAAAGGTGAGACTATGAAACAGCCATTATTGGCCGCCGTCGAAAAGACGCGGCAGTATACACTGAATGTCGGTGAAGCGATGCCGTCAGAAAAGTATAATTTCAAGCCCGATTCGGCGGTTTGGACGTACGGAGAACTGATGCATCACATCGCTTACGGAATTGTTTGGATGGAAGAAAATTATCTCAGAAAAACAAAATCCGAATGGAATCCTCCCAAAACCACCGGTAAAAAAGAAGAAGTGATGAGCTATCTCAAACAATCGCTCGAAATTTTGCATCGCAGCGTTTCTTCCGCTGGTGAAATAAACGAGGATTTTGTGAATTCATTTTACTCGATTATCGAACATACGGCGCATCATCGTGGGCAAGCGACGACTTATTTACGCTGTTGCAAAATCGTACCACCGGAGTATCCGTTTTAAACTTTAGTGAGTCATTACTTAAAAGGTCAGAAGAAACTTTTCTTTTGGCCTTTTTTTTTATATGTTTTAAAAAAAGGATAACCATGCTCACTAACAAAATCTGTCTGATTACCGGCGCTTCCGGCGGACTGGGCAAAACCGTTGTCAGAAAGTTTATCGATAACGGCGCAACGGTTGTAGCCGTAGATGCGTCAAAAGCTTCCGACCTTATTGAATCCGATCGTGTGATTTTCCATTCGTGTAATATCTTAGATGAATCGAGCGTACGTCAGCTTATGCATGATGTGACCGCTCAATTTAAACGTTTGGATGTTGTACTAAATTTAGTCGGAGGAATTTATCCCTGGTCCAACGTGACTGAGATCGATACGGGCGTTTGGGACAAAACGATCGAATTAAATTTGAAATCTGTGTTTTTGTGTTCCCGTGAAGCATTGAAAGTTATGATTTCTCAACGATCAGGCAAGATCGTTAATGTCGGCGCCGGTGCCGGCCTCAAGGGCGGCGCTCAAGCAGGCCCGTACGGTGCGGCTAAAGCCGGTGTTATCAACCTGACTGAAACGATGGCTGAAGAAAATAAAATTCATAACATCCAAATTAACGCCATTATTCCAAGCATTATCGATACGCCCGCAAACCGAAAAAGCATGCCGGACGCTGATTTTTCAAAATGGGTTCGCGCAGACGAAATCGCCGAACTGCTTCTGTTTCTTGCTTCGGACACCTCATCCGGAGTTACCGGTTCGATCATCAAAATTCCCGGACGCGTATGATTCATCCGACAGCTATTATTTCTTCCGATGCAACATTGTATGCCCGCGTTTCGGTGGATGCTTTTTCAATCATTGATCGCGATGTAACGATCGGAGAAGACTCATCCGTAGCAGCCCATGTTCGCATCGAATCTTTCACAGCCATTGGAAAACGTTGCAAGATATTTCACGGCGCCGCGATCGGCGGTATTCCGCAAGATCTGAAATTTAATGGCGAGCACTCCGAATTAATTATCGGTGACGACACGAGCATTCGCGAATACTCGGTCATTCATCGCGGTACCGCAGAATCCGGCAAAACGGTAATCGGTGACCATTGCCTTATTATGAATTACGTTCACGTGGCACACGACTGTGTCATTGGCAATCACGTCATTCTTTCAAATGCCGTGAATCTTGCTGGCCATGTGATCATTGAAGATTATGCCGGTATTGGCGGGATGGTACCGGTGCACCAATTTATACGTATCGGGCAGCATGCGTTTGTCGGCGGGGGCTATCGTATTGCACAAGACGTTCCGCCTTATGTATTAGCTGCCGGTGAACCTTTGCGCTATGCGGGATTAAATTATGTTGGTCTTCGGCGAAAAAATTTTTCGGAGGAACAAATTCGATCTATCGAAAAAGCGTACCATATTATTTACCGTGAAAAACTGAATCGCTCTGCGGCCTTAGTCAGAATTAAAGAAACATTGCCGCTCAGCCATGAAATCAACTCAATTATTAATTTTTTTGAAAAAAGTGAAAGAGGTGTTATTAGATAAAGCGCAGAAGAAACAGATAGATTACTATGCCAATAGCAGGCAATGCGATCAATATGGACCATAAAATCTGTCTAATCAGTTTTTTTAAGAACAAAGACATTATACTGCCTAGAACTAGAAATAATATATTAAGCCCCGCAACCATATGAATCACAACGTAAGCGACGGGAACATGACCATCATTATCAAAAATGAACACATACAAAGCCCAGCTATAAAGTGCTAATTGAAAAAAAATAATAATATTGAATAACCACTTAATTGGCATTGAAATTTTGTTATTGTTTAGAGCGGTACCACCGCCATATTTCCTTCACAGTGGGTCTTTTACCATACATCAGCAACGCAACTTCGAACACCCGGCTCGAAAAACGCATCGTTAGAATCAGAAAAACGATTAAGGTCACGATCGTTCCTGCAATGTGATATATCGGCGGCTCCGAAATAACCACTCGCAAAATCATCAGCGTGGGCGTCAGCGGAGGAAAATACGATAAAATATTGACGAGCATGGAATCAGGATCTTGTAAAACGAGAATAGCAAACGCAACCGGAACCACGCCAATAGCCGAAATGACGCCCTGAATTTGCTGAATGTCCTGATCCGAAGATACGACGGCGCCGATGATTGAGAAAATAGCCGCCAACATAAAATAACCCAAAACAAAATATACGATAAAAAGAAAAATAACCTGCGGCGACAAAATACTTAACGCCATCGGGCCGCCGAAAGCCATTCCGGCAAGCATCCAGATGACAATTTGCGTTAAGCCAACCATACCGAGTCCCAAAATCTTCCCGACCATCAATTCCTTCGGAGTGACCGAGGAAATCAATACTTCGATCACGCGATTATTTTTTTCCTCTGCAACACCGCGCATGAACGCACTGCCTGAATTAAAAATTGAAAAAAATAACATCATTACAAAAATAATAGCTGCAATATATTTCTGCATGATTTTAGATTCGTCATTGATCTGGGAAACTTCCACATCGATTTTTCGCGCTACGTTCCGGACATCAAAAACGTTAACGTTCATCCGCCGCAATTGTTCGACCAGAATGACGTCGCTCAATGCGTTTTCAAGTTGCCGCAAACTCTCAAAACTCCCCGTTCCCTTGACGTAATATTTAACTGTTTTTCTGGCAAAGATCGAATCGTCGAGAAACAAATACCCATCAACAATACCTTTATTGACCAATTCCTTGCCGTCCCGATCCGCACGTAAGGCGTCGTCACCGGGAATTTCAAGAAAATTGAACAAGTGCGATTGTTTGGATTCAGCGATTTTTAATTTTAATGACTCCAAAGCAAAGCTGGTCGCATCGGCAACGGCAATGTTGGTCGTTTTCTGACTTTCACGGGAAGCAAAATAAGTGGGAACCAGAGTAAAACCAATGATAAACGTAGGCATAAAAATAATCGAAAAGATAAATCCTTTCGATTTGATTTTTTGTGTGTATTCCCAACGGAAAATATGGAAAGTTTTTCTGGTAAACATCAGGGCGCGGATTTGCCTTTAAGATAATCGTCGAAGCTGATCTGATAATATTCTTTTTCACCAATATACTGGATAATATTCAGGAATTCTTTCGCCTGAATATACCCGGGCACCAGCGTCACCATTTTGGAATCGGATTCAAAAAACGCCGTGGCTGGATAACCATTGACGCCGATTCCTTCCGAAAATTGTGCCGCCGAATATTTTTTTCCGTTATAAGTGATCGAGCCGTCTTTTTCGGGATTCAGTTTAACAAGAATAAATTTGGCGTTAAGATATTTGATAATATCCGGATCGGAATAAGTTTTCTGTTCCATCACTTTACACCAGCCGCACCAATCCGTATAAACATCGATCAATACATGTTTGTTTTCTGCTTTGGCTTTTGTCAATCCCTCATCGAAAGAATACCATGTCAATTGATCTCCGGGAAAGTTCCAACTGAGTGAAAAACAAATCAACAATGTTAACGCGGTAAATTTGCTGATGCCCATAACTTTTTCTTTCTATTTAGCCGCCTAATTTAGCATAAATTTTTAGTCTAAACAATGCTGAATTCTTTAAAACCTTATCCATAAACTTTTTCCCCGCCAATTACCATCATTTTGACTTTTATCTTTGGAATTTCAGTGGCCGGAATGTTAAAAATATTATCGGACAATATCATAAAATCGGCAACTTTACCGGGATTCAGACTGCCTTTTATGGATTCTTCACCTGACGCAAACGCGCTTCCAATGGTATACGCATGAATAATTTCCTGTAATTCAAGTTTTTGTTCAGGAATCCAGCTCTCGATGCCGCCACGTTTAGAACGATTTAATGCCGCAAAGATTCCCTCAAAAACATTGCACGTCTCGATAGGCACATCCGATCCAAAAGCGAGGACTGCACCGGCCTGAAGAAGCGAACGAAACGGATAGGCGTAGCGGCAACGTTCACCCCAAAATTTATTGGCGGTATCGACGTCTTCCGGAATTTGTATTGGTTGCATCGACGCAATGATTTCATGTTCGGCGAAACGCGGCATATCAGCCGGATCAACCAACTGGCAATGTTCGATCCTTTGCCTCAATCTTTTTTCAGGAAATTTTCTACGTACTGCTGAAAAAGCGTGCAGGGCTTTCCGATTTGCTCTGTCACCAATCGCATGAATGGCACAGGCGATATTATTTTGTGCTGCCCGAAATACAAGGCTATTAACAGCTTCTTCCGTTAAAATTTCCGTTCCGTAGTTGTCTGAGTTTTCAAAAGGTTTGATCATGTGGGCCGTTTGTGAGCCAAGCGTCCCGTCGAGAAAAATTTTCATGCCACCGAAACGCAGCCATTCATTGCCCAGTCCGCTTTTCAAACCTAATTCTATCACGTGATCCAAATATCGAATCGGATAATAAAAATTTACGCGAAGTTTTAATTCACCATCTCTATGCAATGTTTGGTAAGTCTCCCAATCAGAAATAGTCTCCATACAGTGCACTCCGCTCAGCCCTTGCGCATAGGCCAATTTCATTCCGTTACGCAATACATCCTGCCGTTTCTCCGCCGTGGGTTTCTCAATGAATTGCCAAATAAGCTGACGTGCTTCTTCTTTTATAATTCCCGATAAATTGCCATCGGCGTTTTTTAAAATTTCTCCCGTTGAATCAAACGTCGTCTCTCGTGTAATCCCGGCTTTTTTGAGAGCAGAAGAATTCACCCACGACGTGTGCGCATCTCGCGCTTCCAAACATACCGGATGATCCGGCGCAGCTGTATCCAAATCTTCCTTCGAAGGATACTTGACAGGATTCCAAAGATTTTGATTCCAGCCGCTTCCTTGAATCCATTCGCCTTTGGGTGTATGCGTTGCTTTTTTCCGGACTAATTCCAGCACTTCCTCTTTAGAAGTCAAACCATTGAAATCAAGCTGATCCTGTTTTAAACAATAGGCCAGAAAATGCGTATGCGCATCGGTAAAAGCCGGTAAGACTCGCTGTTTTTCCAGGTCAATCTGTTTGAATGACGGAAAAAATGAAATTAAATCGCGATTCGTTCCAGTAGCCAATATGCGCCCGTTTGAAACGGCGAGCGCCTCAACTTCCTGACCATAACCGGTATAAATTTTTCCATTTAGGAATATTGTCATCCGTGTCTCCATTTTTTTAATCTAATGCTTCTTGAACTGCTTTTCAATCACGTTTGTTTTTTGAGCCAATTAGTTTTACATTTAAAAAGAACTCCTAAAAATTCCAAATCATGCGCTACATTTTATTTTTCTTTTTCTTCTTGAACGCCGTTTGTTTTTCACAATTGCGTGACGTCAAATTCAGGCATTTCTCAATCGAGCAAGGTTTATCGCAAAGCAACGTCTTTTGCATTTTGCAGGATCGCGATGGCTTTATGTGGTTCGGTACAGAGGACGGATTAAATCGTTTTGACGGCTACCGTTTTCGTATTTTCAAACATCATCAGCAAGATACGAATTCAATTTCCAGTAATTTCATTAACACTTTATTTGAAGATCGCGACGGAAGATTATGGATCGGAACTTCTCAGGGATTAAATTGTTTTGATCCTGCCTCTGAAAAATTTACGCGTTTTAAAACATTCTCAACATCCAATATCGAAACCATTTATCAAGATCGTTCAGGAAAGCTATGGATTGGTTCTTCTGCAGGATTAGGTGTTTTGAATGATGACGGAAATTTTTTACAACTTCAATTGCCTGACGAGGATGCCGTTGCATTGACGTTGCTGGAGGATAGCCGGAATGTTTTGTGGATTGGAACGAATCGAGGTTTGTTCGCTTACGATCAGCAACATTTTATTCATTACCGCAACGACCCCAAAAAGGTTCACAGTTTGCCTCACAATAACGTACATGCGATTCTTGAAGATCGTAACGGCGAAATCTGGATCGCTATGTATGGTGGAGGTGTTGCCCGATTTGATCGTACATCCGGTGAATTTACCGGTTATCGTGCACGAGCAACCGACCTTTCTGCTTTAAGCAACGATGATGTGAACGCGATTGTAGAAGATCGTTATGGGTATTTATGGATTGGGACTTTTGGAGGCGGTGTTTGCAGATGGGATCCTAAAACCCAAACGTTTGCTCGTTTCATGCACGATCCTCAAAAAATAACGAGCATGAGCCACAATTCGGTCGAATCGATGTATCTCGATCATTCAGGAATTCTATGGGTCGGCACGAATGGCGGTGGAATTAATCAGTACGATCCAAATCGTGAAAAATTTACGCACATTAAAAATATACCCTCCGATCCTAATAGCCTAAGCGACAACATGGTATATTCTTTTTTCTTCGACGATGAGGAAAATTCTTTATGGGTTGGCACGGATGCCGGCGGTCTGAATCGATGGGAATTGAATTCTGGAAAATTTGTCCACTATAAAAATAATCCGGGAAATTCAAACAGTTTAAGTAATAATTCTGTCCGAACGATTTTCAAATCTTCAGACGCATTATTGTGGATTGGCTCGGTTCGAGGCGGAATTGACGTTTTTGATGCTAAAAAAAATTCGTTTAGTAATTTTAGAAATATTGTGAACGATTCTAATAGCCTCAACGCTAATTCTATTCGCACCATTCATGCTGATCGCGATTCCTCCACGAGAATTATCTGGATCGGAACTAACGGCGGCGGCCTTAACAAGTTTGACTTAACAACAAAAAAATTCATGGCATTCAAAAATAATCCGCCCGATTCCGCCAGTCTCAGCAGTAATCAGATCCGCGCGGTCTTTGAAGATTATCATGGCTATATTTGGATAGGTACGCTAGGCGGAGGTCTCAATCGTTTTGACAAACGAAGCGGTAAATCTCGCCGCTATGTCAACGATCCCAATCGTCCGAATTCTTTGAATAACAACATCGTTTTGTGCGTACTTGAAGACACTGTTTTTTATCCTGACAAATTATGGATCGGGACTGCTGGTGGAATCAATGTTTTGGATCTGAAAACTGAAACATTTGAATTTTTTACTGAACAAAACGGCTTGCCGAATGACGTCGTGTATGGTATCGTCGCCGATCATCACGGATTTCTATGGGTTAGCACGAATAAAGGACTCGCCAAATTTGATCCGCGTAAACGGACGTTTATTAATTACGATGAACGTGACGGACTTCAAAGCAATGAGTTCAACGCCGGAGCGTATTTCAAAAACAAAAAAGGTGATATTTTTTTTGGCGGCATTAATGGATTTAACTATTTTCACCCTGACAGTTTGTTGAGTAATTCATCGGCTCCTCAGGTTTTGCTCACCGATTTTCAGATTTTCAACGAATCTGTTCCCATTGGGAAAAATTCTCCCCTCATGCAATCCATTACACACACACGATCGATCGAAGTCGATTACACACAAAATGTGTTTTCCTTTGAATTTGCGGCTTTGAATTACTCCATTCCTGAAAAAAATCAATATGCGTACATGATGGAAGGTTTTGATAAGGCCTGGATCTATTCCGGCGCGCGGCGTTATGTCAACTACACCAATCTGGATCCGGGACGTTACGCGTTTCGTGTCAAAGCGGCCAACAGCGACGGATTGTGGAATGAAGACGGGCAGGCGATTGAAATTATTATTCGTCCACCTTTTTGGTCGACGTGGTGGTTCCGTCTTGGTATCGTAGGAATTATAGGGCTGACCGTCTTTGGAGGCGTGCGTTTTCGGGAATATTACCGAGTCTATCGCAAAACACGATTTATAAGTCACTACAAAATTATCCGTAAATTAGGCGAAGGCGGAATGGGATCCGTTTTCGAAGCGATTGATCAGTCACGGAAAAAAACGGTCGCGCTGAAAGTACTGAGAGAAGACTTGTTAGAATCGCAAGATGGAATCAAACGCTTTCTTAAAGAAGTTGAAATCGGAAGGCAAGTCAATCACCCGAATGTTGTCCGGATTTTTAATGCCGGCAGTAATGAAAATATGCGCTATATCGCGATGGAAATGATCGAAGGTGTGACGCTGAAGTCTCGTATTCGTGAAAAAGAGAAGATTGAAATTTCGGAGGCGATCAGTTACGCAAAAGGAATTCTGGAAGGATTAAAAGCAATTCACGAAAAAAACATCGTCCATCGCGACTTGAAATCTGACAATATCATGATACAGAAAGACGAAACGATTAAGATTATGGATTTCGGACTCGCTCGCATGAATGCGTTGAGTTCCATAGCCGATCGTGGACAACTTGTCGGCACGCTGGCTTATATGAGCCCGGAGCAAACGATCGGAAAATCAGTAGATTTCAGGACGGATATTTATTCGTTCGGCGTCGTTTTGTATGAAATGCTTTTTGGAGAATTACCGTTTCATGGCGACAACGAGATGAGCTTGATTTTTTCTATTCACAACGATTCACCAAAATATCTTGAAAGCTCGACTTCTCTTCACGCTTTGATTTTGCGATGTATACAACGCGAACCGTCGTTACGATATCAGTCAGTTGATGAAATTATTAGCGATCTAGTAAAAATTTAGAATTTTTTTACAATAAATTACTTGCCAATTCCGCCAAAGCGCTACGCTCGCCTTTAAGCAAATTCACATGCGCAAATAATTCCTGCCCCTTCATTCGATCCACTAAATACGTCAGGCCGTTCGACTGGCTGTCGAGGTATGGCGAATCGATCTGATAAATATCGCCTACAAAAACCATTTTAGCGCCTTCACCGGCGCGTGTAATAATGGTTTTGATTTCATGCGGCGTCAGATTTTGAGCCTCGTCGACGATGAAAAATATTTTATCAAGGCTTCGACCGCGAATATAAGCAAGCGGAGTAATCAATAATTTTCCGTTTTGGATCATTTCATTGATGCGCGTATTTTCGCTGCTTTCTGAACCAAATTTATTTTTGATCACAGCCAGATTATCCCAGAGCGGTTGCATATACGGATCGAGTTTCGATTGAACGTCGCCGGGGAGATACCCGATGTCACGGTTACCCAGCGGTACGACCGGGCGCGCCAAATAAATCTGGCTGTAGTTTTGCCTCTGCTGCAACGCGGCCGCGAGCGCCAGCAACGTCTTCCCCGTTCCGGCTTTGCCCGTAAGCGTCACAACCGCTATTTCCGTACGGAGAAGCGCGTCCAATGCAAAAGTTTGTTCGGCATTGCGCGGTTCGATTCCATATGCCGATCTTTTCGTCACGCGTTCCATTACCGCGCCCATGGGATTATAATGAGCCAACACGCTGCTGCTATGATTTTTCAAAATGAAATATTCATTGGCGTACGGTTTTTTATCAATTAAAATTTCTTCAGACGTTACAGTATTAGGTGGTTCGTAAAAACGGCGGATAAGATTGACATCGAAGTTTTCGTAGGTCTGGATACCCGTATACAGCTCATCAATATTTCGAATTTTTCCTGTTTCGTAATCTTCCGCAAGCATCCCGAGCGATTTGGCCTTCATCCGTAAGTTAATATCCTTGCTGATGATGATCACTTCACGGTCTTTTCGCTTATTGCGCATTTGGTCTGCGAGAGCAAGAATGCGATGATCGGCTTTATTGATCGTAAATGCTTTTTCAACAAGTTCCGATTGCGGCTCGCCAACTTCGACAAATAAACGTCCGTGGTTCTTGCTAAGTTGTAAGCCTTTTTTGAATAATTGGTCTTTGGAAAGGCGATCCAGTTCACGGATAAATTCACGCGCCTGAAAATTAATCAGATCGCTGCCTTTTTTAAAATTGTCAATTTCTTCCAAAACGACAATGGGAATGACCACATCGTGTTCTTTGAAATTGTAAATACACGTGTGATCGTAGAGTAAAACATTGGTGTCGAGAATAAACAGCTTGGTTTTTTCTTCGCTTTTACTCATTGTTCCTCACAAATTAGTGATCAATTTAAAAATGCGGGAATAATATCATTTTCAAAGATATCCGTGACAAGCCCAATTGTTTGTGCGGATTCAGTATCGTTGACAACCGGATTCGCTGTTGTAACCATCACTAACGCCAAATCCGGTACGACAAAGATCATCTGCCCGCCGTACCCTAAAGCGTAATAATATGAATAAACAGATGTATGGCCGATCCACCACAAATACCCATATTCATAACCGTTGGTTTGATCAACTCCCGATGAATCAACCCACGAAGAATTGACTATTCTTTGACCGCCATAACAACCATGATTGAGGTATAAAAATCCGACTTTCGCCATGTCGCGAGCAGTCAGATTTAGTCCACTTCCTCCATTATAAAATCCTTGCGGATCTTTGTCCCAAATTGGTGTTTGAATTTGGAGTGGCTGAAACAGATTTTTGTCGGCGAATTCAAGCGTACCGGTGTGAGTGGCTCGGGTGAGTATTCCGGATAAGATATGCGGTACGGCAGAACTGTAATTGAAAATTCTTCCGGGAATTGTGTCCATAGGCAAATTAATAGCCCATTCAATTCGATTACCATATAACCGGTCAATGGCTTCATTCCAATGATATCCGGCCGTCATCGTCAGAAGATGTTTTATAGTGATTTTACTGGCAAGCGGATCCGTCGTTGAAAAAAAATACTCGGGGAAAAAATCTTTTACTTTTTTGTCAATGCTGCTAATTTTATTTTCCTTTATTGCTATACCAGTCAAAGCTGAAACGATCGTTTTAGTTACCGATCGTATGCTGTAGTTGTCATTGACGGTTTTACCTTTGAAATAATTCTCTGAAATAAGCAGATTGTTTTTGAGAATCAATAAACTGAATATGTACGCTGAGGAATTTGCCTTAGTAATTCCGGATTCTATTTTCAAAGAATCAACTCCAACAGAGCTTGGTATTGAAATTGTCAATGTATCGGCAATGTTCTGAGAACACGATTCCTCAGATTCTTTTTTTTCGCATGCAATCAGCAGAGACAGACCTAAAATTAAAATCCTGCTCATTATTTTATGTATACCGTCTTGATGTTGACAAATTCTCTGATACCAAAAGCTGATAATTCTCGTCCATAACCGGATTGTTTGATCCCGCCAAATGGCAACCTGGGATCGGACTTTACGAACGCATTGACAAAACAGCTTCCGGCTTGAATATAATCGCGAGCGATTTTTTCACCCCGTTCTAAATCAGTAGTGAAAACCGCGCCGCCCAAGCCGAACGAAGTCTTGTTTGCAAGTTGAACAGCTTCCGATTCGTTTTTTATCGAAATCACGGATGCCACAGGCCCGAAAGTTTCTTCTTCGAAAACAGTCATGCCCGGCTTTACACCGCTCAAAACTGTCGGCGGATAAAACGCACCGGAACCTTGCGGAATTTGACCACCCAATTTTAGTTTTGCTCCTTGACGAATACTTTCCTCAACTTGCCGATGCAACGTGTCTCGCAAATCTTTTCTTGCCAACGGCCCAAGATCGAATTGGCCCTCCAAGGGGTTGCCTATCGTTTTCTTTCTCATCTTTTCAATCAACAGTTCTTCAAACCGTTCGTGAACCGCTTCTACGACCAAGAATCTTTTTGCGGCAATACAACTTTGTCCTGTATTAATAAGACGCGAATTAACGCATGTTTCTGCTGCAAGCTCGATATCGGCATCTTCAAGAACGATGTATGCATCACTGCCTCCCAATTCCATCACGGTTTTTTTAAGAAATTTGCCTGCGTGACTGGCTACAGCTTGACCTGCTTTGACACTTCCGGTAAGTGTAACGCCTTGAATCAAAGGATGCTCAATGAGTTGACTAATATGCTCAGGTTCAAGGAATACTACATTAAAAAGCTCCTGTGGAAAACCTGAGTCATCAAAAACTTGTTTGATGGCCATAGCACAACCGCTCACATTCGGCGCATGTTTGAGTAAAGCTCCATTCCCGGCCAACACTGTTGGTGCAAGAAAACGAATCACTTGCCAGAATGGAAAATTCCACGGCATGATGGCGAGAATTATTCCAAGTGGTTTATAGGTAATATAACTTTTTTGACCGTCGGAAGGAACCGATTCTGGCGACAGAAACTTCTCTCCGTGATCGGCATAATATTCGCAAACCCACGCGCATTTCTCAATTTCGGCAATTCCCTGCAATATAGGTTTACCCATTTCACTAGCCATCAGCTCGGCTAAACTTTTTTTTCGGGCCCGAAGAACTTCCGCCATTTTTTTTAAATGATTCGCACGAGACTGATAACTTGTTTCAGTCCATTTTTGAAAAGCGTGAGTGGTTTTGTCGACAAGGGATAGCGCGTCTTTCCATGAGGTAGGAGAATAATTTTTGATCAACGCGTCTGTGGATGGATTGATCGATTGGAAAGCCATTTTTTAATTCGGAAATGTAAAAAGGAAATACAAAAGCAATATATAAATTCCGGTCATAGCAGCCGCATCAAGGTTATTCAGATTTTTCTCTTGTTGAACATATTGATGTAAAGTGTAAAACAGAGGAAACAATAAGAGCATCAATAGAGATGTTGCTAAATTTATTGGGATCACAAAAACCGGATTACCCGTCAAAATTCCCATAATTCCGATCACGAGCAATCCAAATGGAAGCAACAAAAACATCACTTGTGTCAATCCCCCGAAAACATTGCTCAACGCTATACCCAATTCACCTCGGCGATGGGATTTATAAACGATAATATATTCGCTGATGCCTGCAAAAAACGCCAACGCTCCGGATGTCAAAACCGTCGGTAGGCCCAGATCTTTGAGCGCTGTTTCCGCAAAACCGCCGATCACTTCTCCTCCGCAATAAGCTCCGACAATACCCAAAATAAACATGAAAATAATACCCTTCCAACTCGTATCGTGCCCCAGTCGTTCCGGATCAGGCGGCATCGAATCCACATCATCTTTTCCCTCGGCATAATAGCGTATCAAAACCAAAACGTAATAAGCATAAATGACCATCAAAACCAAACCGATAATAATCAGATCAAATCCCTGCATCTCTGTCCGAACATTTTCGGACTTAGCCACAAGCATGACCGTACCGACAATTAATGCAATTGCGCATCCGGCAATCATCAATTCTCCGCCCGCTTTTGTCAACGAACGAGGCATTGTAAAACATCCTTGACGATCCTTCGGCAGAAAAAATGAATAAACAGAGAATGCCAACGCATTGTTGAATATCGTCGCAATAGCTGTTATAAATGCAGCGAGCGGCTCAACCCAGACTAAAAATCCTATAACGACAAACTCAGGAAGTGTGCTTAATAAAGAGCCGATGGTTCCCGAAATAAATCCGTCCCACTTGAATTTAGCGCCCATTCTCTCGACGCCGATCACAAAACCTTCACACGAACCCTGTAAAATCAATAATCCTGATAGCAATTGAAAAGCAGCGTTCAACCATTCGTAATCATCGAATGATACTACTTGGGAAATATTATTGATAAACAGGAAAAGCCATATCACTAAACCAATTCCCATAAAACCTTGCCAAGTATATAAGCCGCGATATCTCGCTTCTAAGGCTCTTAATGCCGTTGAAACCCAGACATGCTGATTGGGTAGGGCTATAGCAATTCCTTTGAGACGTTGTTTGACTAAGTCATCGAGTGCATCTTTAAGATGCGGTGACTCAGCTACAATTTTATCAAAAGCAGCTTTTGAAACTCGCCATACCGAAAGGTCAGTTTCAGCTTTGACGCTGGCCGATCTTGTTTCCCCAGTCAACAAAGCCATTTCCCCCACAACACTACCTTCCTTAACCATCCATGTTTCACTTGAACCATTTCGGCGAACTGCGGCTGTACCGCTTTCGATGAAATACATGGCATCGCCTACTGCGCCTTGTTCAATAATCGAGGCGCCGGAAGGATAAGTCATGTGTTCAACAAATGGAATTAATGCTTGGATTTCTTCAGGCGGGAGCGCGCGTAAAATCTCAATATGACTCAATCGAGGGAGAATATCTTCCGGGTCGTAGGATTGCCGGTCAATCTCTGCTGTCATGCGCTACATTTTTATTGGATGGACTGGTATCTTAACATACAAAAAAATTCATCCGACGGCAACAAATTTATTTCAACCCCAATTCAAAACGATATGTTGAATCCTTTTCAGAATTTTTCGTCCAATAGTCAAGCATCCGATGATGAGTTCGTACGGCTTTCGTCTTTAATAATTTTGCTTTCGGTCCGAATCCATCAATATAAGTACCTTCAAAAGAAATGATTTCATGAGGAAATGATTTTTTGAAAGTAATATTAAGATCGCGTTGATAGCTTTCATATTGAATCGAATAAGTCATCAAAGAATCTGACGGGTTTTCTATGATTACAGCCGTTGCTGTTTCAGTAGCTGTTGGCCGGTGTAAAAACCTCGCTTGTATCAGTCCAGGAATGATTTTAATTTTTCCTAAAGGTAAACTTTGCGGATTCAAACGAATTCGGGTCCAGATTTCATCTTCTAATAACTCGGCTCCAATTTTATACGATGCATCCGCTTCATTTTCGAAATACGAATGGCCTTCATATACGTACTGATTATCCTTTAAATTAAGTTGCGTATAAGTATGTCCACACCACTCCTGAACGGAATTGCTTATTTTCAATGTCTTGGAAAGATCAACCGGTGTAAAGACCGAAGTCATAACGGAATACGGATAAATTCCGGTATTAAATTTGACAACATAATTCATCTTTAAAAGCGGAATGGCCTTACTTTTGGCTTCATCGCTATAGTTTTCTAATTTCACTTGTTTTGCGCTATTAAAATCCTCCGTCACAAAGATCAGAACCACATCGCCTTTGCGAATTTCACCGTAACGAGCCTGCTCTATCTCATAGCGATTAAGCTCTGCTTTTCCTTGATACCAATAGTCAGCAAATTCTTTACTGACAGTTTGCTTGGAAGATTGGCTGGGCGGTTCTGATTTCTGGCAAGCCGACGTAAGAATTATGAGTGCGAGCAGTGCCAGCGTTAATGAAATTTTGATTTTGTTATTCATGTTAATGCTTTTCCAATTTATCTAATAACTGATTCAATGTTTTTGCTTCTTCCTGAGTCAAACCGGAAACAATTTGATCAAACGATCCCTCAATTTTATCAATGTTTTCGAGCAAACTCAAACCTTTTTCTGTAATCAGAAGATTCACTTGACGGCGATCGGACGGACAAACTGTACGATCGATAAGATTTTTTTTGACAAGACGATCAACAAGCCTGGAAACATCGGAACTTTTGTCAAGCATCCTGTCTTTAACCGAATTCAGGGAAATCGTTTGAGGGTATTGTCCGCGGAGGATTCGAAGAATATTGAATTGCTGTAGTGAGATATTAAATTTTTTTAGCAGCTGTTGATGCTCGTTCATGATCCGGTTGATAGTAAAAATCAAATTGACGGTCAACCGGTGGTATTCATTTCTAAATCTACCACGAATTTTTTCATCAATGGATGTCACAAGATGGCTCCATGGCAAAAAGGGCGAAGGAGAATCTTCGCCCCTTGCTCAAAATACTATCACTTTTTCTGTACGAAAGCAATATTCAATTGCAAATTAACGGTTTCACCCACAACAGCACCGCCGGCTTCTATTAATGAATTCCAGTTAAGACCATAATCGAAACGGTTCAACGAACCCGTTGCGGTCCAACCGGTTTTTGTGTTTCCCCAAGGATCTTTGACACTGCCTTTATAAATCGCATTCAGTTCGATTGTTTTCGTCACACCACGCATGGTCAGATCGCCTGTAATTTTGTAAGTTTTGTCTCCGGTTTTTGTAAATGATTTGCTGATGAATTTGATTTCCGGATATTTTTCGGCATAGAAAAAATCTTCTGACTTCAAATGACCATCACGTTTCTCGTTATCGGTACTAATAGATGCAACTTTAATAGTAGCTTCAACTTTTGAATCTGAAAAGTCATCTTTAGTCGACACCATCGATGCGCTGAATTCTTTAAAATGGCCACTAACTTCTGAAACAACTAGATGGGTTACAGTAAAAATCGCATTGGAGTGAACTTGATCCGATTCCCATCTCGTTTGCGCTTTTGCTATATTTAAGCTAAATGCTAATAACGCGAGAGAAAAAATAACTGTCTTTTTCATAACAGCTCCCTTTATTTAAGTTTAAAGAAATTAATATAAAAGTTTAAACATTTAATGTTATAACATATAAATAATAAAAAAATTCCCAATATGCAAAATTTTTTGAAAATTATAATTTGAGTTTGAGATTACTCGATTGGTTCGTCGAAGGGATTTTCATATTGTTGAATTCGGCCTTTTTTGCGTCGAATGTCTATCAACAAATCGCGGAGTTTGTATTGAAAACGATTTTCAAAAACAATAAAACGCGCTAATTGGGCTGGAGTCAATGACTCCTTTAGTTGTCCTAGATTATCTTCATAATTCTTTTGGATTGCCCGATCTAAGTTATTGAGTTCATCAACGGTATTCAAAATTTTATCGCTCGATATATCATCGCCTAATGCAGACATGTGCGACAATTTCTTGAAAACGCTTCGTTTTTCTTTATTAAGCGACATGTCTTTAGACATATAGCTGTCATAAATTTTCAGAAATTCATCGCTCTTGTCTTTTGACAGATTGAGCTTTTCAATCAATTTTTTCTTTTTTATGGCTTGGATTTTATCAATTATTTCCTGAGTCTCTTGAGAATAGGCAGTCGTGGATATCACATAAAAAAAAGCAAGTAAGATTAAATTTGTATTTATCTTCATATTAATGCCTCATTTAGATAATTACATTTTCATTAAGCTCTTTCAAAAGTTCCATCTCTTCATCATGAGACAGTTTGTTCAATTCATTTTCAGCTCCGACCCTGTCGAGAGGCGATACAGATCCCGAAACCGGATCAGAATCCTGATTGAATTCCGATTCGCTGATGCTACCGAAATAATTGTCCCAAAGTTGATCCGCATCATTGGAATAATATGCCAAATCATCTTCTTCCATAGCATCAGACCAATTAAGATTTTGGTAAACGTAATTAATTTTCTGGTCGGTTTTCACGATCATGAACATGAAAACAATAATAGCACAGGCCACTGTCGTAACAGGAAAAACGATCTGAAATCTTCTTCGAGACAATACTTTATTATGCTGTTGCTTGTATATTCTACCCTGAAGCCGGGCTGAAAAATGATTCCAATAATTGTCAGGAGTCTTTTGGAAAGATTGTTTGGTTTTTCCTATAGCCGTCATAGTTGACAGAATCTCATTGTAACTTTTATGCCAATCGGGATCCGTTTTGATCAACTTTGCAATATAATCACTTTCTTCGGCGGATAGCCGATTTTCAATATAATCGGGAATATGATCAAGTTTGATTTCCATAACCATCCTTCAAGTGTTTTTCAATATACTTTTTTATTTTATTGACTGCATGAAAAAAATTTGCTTTGACAGCGCCTTCGGATTTACCAATGATCGTGGCAATCTCGCCATTTGATAGCTCGTCGTAATATCGAAGTATAAAAACTTTTTTTTGTTTCTCAGGAAGGCTTTCAACGGCTTTCTGTATGACTTTGCGTAATTCATTGGCATCGGCAATTTGATCGGGCAGTGATTGTTGAGCTTCTGGAGGATTAATCAATGTGTCCAGTGAAAGAAAATTACGAATCTTTTTTTTCCGTAAATGAGTTATACTCAAATTAATAGCAATCCGGCATAACCAGGTGTAGAGCGAGCTTTTTCCTTCGAAATTGTGCAGGTGCTGATAC
Source organism: bacterium (assembly GCA_019695335.1). NCBI lineage: Bacteria > bacterium. The sequence continues at coordinate 39,059 of JAIBAF010000014.1, read as the reverse complement.
GCTTTAAGGAAAACTTCCTGTAAAATATCATCCGTATCATCATGATCATTGACAAAACCTTTGATGACATAATACAACCGTTCGCGATGCCCGTTGACAATTTCTGTAAACGCCTTTTGTCGCTCATAGCCATGACCTTGGGTAAAAAGTTGAACTAAAGTCCGATCATCCATGCCGCTCCGCTGATATTTTCCAAACGCCCGTTTCAATCGGTTGATGTTATTGAATTAGACGTTTGCGGTTCTTGACAGTTTAAAACTATAATCGGCAAATTGCGAAAATAGGACAGGTACTACATTTGATGGGATTTCGCTTTTTAGGACACATTTTCAAGATACCCAAACGGCACAATGCGAAGTCATACTTAACAGGATCGTTGGGATCCAATTTTTTTAATTCCGATGTCACTTCCAAAGATGTCTTTGCAGAAAGATCGCGCCGATCGGTCAAACCGATATTGTAAGCAATCCGTTGTATATGTGTATCGACTGGAATCAGAAGTTTTTCTTTGGGCAATCCGCTCCAAATTCCAAAATCAACATTATCTTTTCTGACCATCCACCGAAGTAAAAGATGAGCGCGTTTACAAGCGCTGCTTTTGCCGGGATCTGGTAAAAGGTGATTAAATCCTATTCCTTTCGACCTCGTCCATTTCCAAAGATTACGATCGATAATTTTCATGTCTTGGATACATCGGGCCCATGTAATACCTAAATGAACGTCGTCCTCCTGATATTTTTCCAAAACCCATTGCCCAATTGAGGCATGCTCGATCTTGATTGATTTTAAAACCCAAAGCAATCTGAGCATATCGGAATGTCTGATCATACGGTAGTAAAATTTCTTCCAAATTTTTAAAGCGTCGCTTGGATTGAAATTCCTCACATATTCAGACGGTTGGTTTTCCATTAATGATAAAACCATATTTCCGGCTTTTAGTATTTGTGACACTTGACCGAATGCAAGTGATGAAACAACTATCGCCGCAATTTCCTGGTCTTCGGGATTGTCAAACTTTTTTACGATCTGAATCGGATCACTCGATATATATTGTTGACCAATCGAATAGAATAAGCCGTCTAAATATTTCTTTTTTTCAGGAGATGGTGTCATTTAAATAAAAATGGGTTGAACAATCGTTTCAACCCATAAAGTTTATGCTCTGGAGGTTTTAAATTATTTTCTACGGTTTTTTTTAGTTGTCTTTTTCTTTAACTTTTTCACCGATTTCTTTGCCACTTTTTTTAGTGTTTTTTTCGCAGCTTTTTTTGCAACAAGCTTCTTCTTTTTCTTTGTTTTTTTAGCATTTTTCTTTGACGGTTTGGCCGGTGTTTTTTTGTCAAGAATACTCATCAAGTTTAGAGCGCTTCCTGCTTTAAACCATTCAATTTGAGTTTTATTATACGAATGATTGAGTTCACATTCATGTTGCGTACCATCAGAATGTTTGATAATCAATTTCAGTATATTTCCCGGTGAAAATGATTGAAGCCCGATAACGGATAATCGATCGTCTTCTTGTATCAAATCATAATCTGAAGGATTTTTGAAAGTGAGCGCCAGCATTCCTTGTTTTTTCAAATTGGTCTCGTGAATTCTGGCAAAGCTTTTTACAATGATTGCTTTACCGCCCAGATAACGAGGCTCCATAGCGGCATGTTCGCGGCTGGATCCTTCACCGTAATTTTCATCACCAATGGTAATCCATCCGATTTCCTGTGATTTATAATAACGGGCGTTTTCTGAAAAAGATTTTACTTCACCGGTTATTACATTCTTCCCTTTACCGGGTTCATATCCGAAAGCATTGACAGCGCCAATAAAAAGATTATTGGAAATATTATCCAAATGGCCACGAAATTTTAACCACGGCCCTGCCGGTGAAATGTGATCGGTTGTACATTTTCCTTTGGCCTTGACTAATACCGGAACATCAGCAATGTCTTTTCCATCCCATTTTTTGAATGCTAGTAAAGCTTGAAGTCTTGTACTTTTAGGGTCGATGACAACTTTGATTTTTGACCCGTCTTTAGCCGGCTGAACATAACCTACGTCGCCAGATGTAAAACCTGTTTTGGGTAATTCATCGCCGCTCGGGGGAAGAAGCTTGATTTGCTCACCAGACGGAGTAGTGATATAATCAGTAAGAGGATTAAATTTTAATGAACCGGCAATTGCTAAGGCCGTCACAATTTCAGGACTTGCGACAAATGAATGCGTAGCCGAGTTACCGTCGTTACGTTTGGCGAAATTTCGATTATAAGAAGTAATGATAGTATTTTTTTCGCCGTCCTTCACGTCATGACGTTTCCATTGCCCGATACATGGGCCGCATGCATTGGCCAAAACTTTGCCCCCAATTTTCGTCAAAGCATCCAGTTGACCGTCATGCTCGATCGTTGCCCGAATTTGTTCGGAGCCCGGAGTTATTACGAATTCCGATTTGGTTTTTAGATTTTTGTGTGCAGCTAAACGCGCTATGCTTGCAGAACGTTCGATATCTTCGTACGATGAATTTGTACAACTGCCGATCAGTGCAACTTTAACTTCCTCCGGATAGGCGTTTTCATCAACGGCGTTTTTGAATTGAGAAATTGGCCAAGCTTTATCCGGGCTAAAAGGACCATTGATATGAGGCTCAAGAGCGCTCAAATCGATTTCAATAATTTCATCGTAATATTTTTCAGGTGATGCATATACTTCCGGATCAGCCATTAAATGTTGCGCAAATTTTTCACACAATGCGGCTAACTCGCTTCGTTCAGTAGAACGCAAATAAGTTGCCATTCGTGTATCAAAAGGGAATACTGATGTCGTAGCGCCAATCTCAGCGCCCATGTTACAAATTGTTCCTTTACCTGTGCAGCTGATGGACTGGGTCCCGGATCCAAAATATTCAACGATTTTTCCAGTTCCTCCTTTTACTGTCAAAATTCCTGCTAGCTTTAAAATAACATCTTTAGCGGATGTCCATCCAGACAACGATCCTGTCAGTTTGACGCCTGTCACGCCTGGCCATTTCAATTCCCACGGTAGTCCGGCCATGACATCCACGGCATCAGCGCCACCAACGCCGATGGCCAGCATTCCGAGTCCTCCGGCATTGGGTGTATGTGAATCTGTACCGATCATTAAGCCACCGGGAAATGCGTAATTTTCTAAAACCACTTGGTGGATGATACCGGCTCCGGGTTTCCAGAAACCAATTCCGTATTTATTAGAGACGCTGGAAAGAAAATCATAAACTTCTCTGTTGTCCTTTTCGGCGCGCGACAGATCTCCCAATGCACCAACTTCCGCTTGAATTAAGTGATCGCAATGGACAGTGGATGGCACAGCAACTTTTTTCCTTCCTGAAGACATAAATTGTAACAATGCCATCTGCGCAGTAGCATCCTGCATGGCAACGCGATCTGGCGCTAAATCAACATATGTTTTAAAACGTTCTGGCGCTGATTTAAGCATTTCAGAAAAATGTGAACATAGAATTTTTTCAGTTAAGGTCAACGGCCGACCATACAGCTTGCGTACTTTTGTTAATTTTGTATCGAGGTTTTGATAAACCTTTTTAATCATATCTAGATCAAACATATCGCTTATTCTCCTTTAAAAAAATGCGGGTCTTTGAAAATCGAATGCGAATGTAAAAAAAATCGTATTCTTAAGCAAGATCGTCATAAAAATAAAAGGACTTGAGAAAAACCCAAGTCCTTTTATTCAGTGAAAGGAAAAAGAAAGTTTTAATATCCGGCTAATTCAATTTTTCGTTTGATAATTTCTATATCGTCTTTGATTTTGGGATTAGCCGTCATCCATTCATCGACCAATTTACAAGCATAAATAACCGTAGAATGATCCCGTCCTCCAAAATGAAGTCCAATGGTTTTGAGTGAACTTCCAAGAATTTCTTTGATGAGATACATACAAATTTGACGAGCTTCGACAACTTCTTTCTTTCTTGTTTTGGCACGTAACATGTCCTCGGGAATATTGTAATACGAGGCGACGGTTTTCTGTACCATGTCTATTGAAAGATTTTTCTTCTTGATTGCAATCGTATCTTTCAAAACAGATTTTGCAAGATCGAGCGTGAGTTCGGTATTAGAAATAGAAGCATAAGCCAATAATTTTATCAACGAGCCTTCCAGTTCACGAATATTTGTTGTGATATTCATAGCGACAAATTCACAAACATCAGGAGGTAAATAAACACCGTCTTCTTCGCTGCGTTTTTGCAAAATTGCTATACGCGTTTCCAGATCCGGTGGTTGGATATCGGTCACTAATCCCCACTGAAATCTTGAAATTAACCTTTCTTCTACATGTTTCAGCTCTTTCGGAGGACGGTCAGACGTCAAAACGATTTGTTTTCCCATCTGATGGAGCGTATTAAATGTATGAAAAAATTCTTCCTGTGTTTTACCTTTATCTGCAAAAAACTGTATATCATCAACCATTAAAATGTCAAAATTCCTGTAAAGTCTGCTAAATTCCTGAACTTTATCGTTGCGAATTGCAATCACAAAATCGTTTGTAAAATTTTCACTAGTAACGTACGCTATTTTCTTGGTTGGATGATGTTGACGAACATAGTTACCGATTGCCTGGATCAAATGGGTTTTACCCAGTCCGGCACCCCCATAGATTACAAGTGGATTAAAAGATGTTTTTCCTGGTTTTTCCGACACCGCTAAAGCGGCGGCTTTAGCGAATTTATTTCCGTTGCCTTCAATAAAATTATCAAATGTATATCGCGAGTTTAAAAAAGTATCAAATTTTGATAGATCGACATCATATCCTTGAGTTGTAGTTTTAGGAATTGAATAAACCGATTGTGAAATGTTCTCCTCAAGCGGAATTTGCTGTGACGTCTGATCTTTGACAATATAAGAAACATTCAATTCTTGGTTTGAAGCTGAAAACAAAGACGATTTAATCAATTCACTATACCGTCCATCAAGCCATTCAATGAAAAATTGATTGGGAATCATAAGGTATATATTCCCGTTTTCAATTTTTATTGGCTCAATTGGATTAAACCACGTTCGAAATGACGGTCCCGGGATTTGTTCTTTGATTAATGAACAGCATTTTTCCCATACAGACTTAACGTCTGAAGTTGTCACTCCTTCAAGCATATTTAAGCCATTCATGATCTGTAGAGCGTTTTGCGATTCAACCATAATTTTATAATGCTAAATAAGTTATTCACACAAACAATTAAAAGAATAACAATGAAGTTTAGATATCAAAATCCGAGTCACCCAAATATTTTAAATCAATAATTAACACGTAAAGACAAATAAAACTTAAGCTTAATAAACAACCTGATCGGGTAATATTTCAAATAAAGGAAGGAAAATTACAAATTATAAATGATTCAACACAACAAGTTATTCACAATTAACAAATTATCAACACCAACCAGCTGTCTCTTTTTATCATGATAAATTTAAAAAAGAGTCAATGATTGTCAAGAAAGTTTTATTTAACGATTTAATGTTATAATGTTTATATTTATTTTTACTGAAGATGAGGTAAAACAAATTTTTCTTTAACAAATTTTTAAATGAACAAACTTTAATAAATATCACTGTAAAATCTTTATAAACAAATGTTTAAACACAATCAACCCGTTGCATGTGTTAAATATTTGTAATTATTTTGTTTAGCTAATTTAAAGGACTTGACGGTTGAGCATGAAGTATTGGAATAATATTAACTTGACTTTTTGAATTAATTAGATTAAATTCCCCACCCTAAAAGAATGCTTTTTTTGAAATAGCAATTATTTAAAATAATATTAAATAAATTCTTAGGAGTTAAAGTGAAACGAACCTATCAACCGAGTAAGCGGAAAAGAAAAAATAAACACGGTTTCAGATCACGAATGAAGACAAAGGCTGGCAAACGTGTGCTCGCTTCAAGGCGCGCAAAAGGCCGTAAAAAATTGTCAGTCAGTGATGAATAAATAATCTTTTTCTTTCAAAAATTTTAATGGCCAGGCTTCTTTCAAAAATTTTTTTGGAAGAAGCCTTGTTTGTTTTTATGCAATTGCTGATTCAATTGATCAAAATTTTACTTGTAATACTGATCAAGGTTTATCAGTGGACATTTTCACTGATTATTCCATCTTCATGCCGATTTTATCCTTCATGTTCACATTATGCTATAGAGTCACTTGAAAAACACGGTGTTTTGCGAGGGTCTTGGTTTGCCACCAAACGGATTCTGAGATGCCACCCATTTAATCCCGGTGGATATGATCCGGTTCCTGAGTGCACATGTCACAAATCTAACTAAAATTTTAAAACACGTTTGTAGGAGCGCTTTCTAATGGATAAGAAAACAATAGGTGCGATGGTACTAATTACGATTATTATTATTGCTTGGCCATTTTATACCAAATTAATCTCACCTGAACCAAATATTATCGAACATCCGGAAGTACTCGATACCACCAAAAGCGTTGCTAAAGAAACTGTACAACAACCATCGCTTGAGCTACGTACTGATACCACTACAAAAATCATGGTCAAAAAACAATGGTGGTCTGATGCGGTTGAAAATGATATTACAATTAATACGGATTTATATACTGCAGTTTTGTCAAATCGGGGCGGTGGAGTTCTTAAACAATGGCATTTAAAAAAATTCAAGGATTATACCGGTAATCAGGTCGATTTTATTGATCCACAAAGAAATTTGAACCTAGTGTTTAAATATCATGATGAATTGGTAAATTTGGACAAAGCTGTTTTTAAATCATCATCGACTAACTCGTCGGTTACTTTGTCGGACGACCAAACCTACACTTACTCTTACACTCTAACCTTTGATAGTACACGACAAATTGTTTTTACCTATACTTTTTATAATAATCAATATCACTATGATCTTAATGTTGAATTTAAAAATTTTGATGATGCTATTTCAAATTCAGAGTACCAATTGCAGTGGATATCCGGATTAAAGTCAACGGAGAAGAATTCCCTTGATGATTTAAGCTTTTTTAAATCGTATGTGCAGTTAGGAGAAGAAAAAGAAGAATTTGATATTAAAGAATCGGCTTCGTTAGAAACTCAATATACAGGTTTGACGAAGTGGGTTGCCTCCAGAACAAAATATTTTGTCTTATTTATGATTCCTCAGGAGAAGGATGGTATAGGTTGTTCACTAAAAGCTGAAACCGTTCATGAAAATGGAAAATTATCGCAAAAAAATAATTTTCTTAGTTTGATCATGAAGTACGAGGCGAATAAAATCGATCGTTTTAAAATTTATTTGGGACCTAGCGAATTTAGCATTCTGAATACGTATAATGAAAATTTGACCGTTATATTGGAGTGGGGTTGGGCAATTATTCGGCCACTAACAAAAGCCATTTTGTATACTTTCAATTTTTTATATGGGATCATTCCTAATTACGGATGGGTAATAATTATTTTTGCGCTGATCGTTAAAATTGTCTTGTATCCTTTGACTCATAAGAGCTACGTGGGTATGCAAAAGATGAAAGAAGTGATGCCTCGTCAAAAGGAAATTCAGAAAAAGTACAAAGATAATCCGACAAAAATGCAACAAGAAATGATGAAGCTATATAAAGAAATCGGATATAATCCTTTGTCGGGTTGTTTACCTATGTTGATTCAAATGCCTATTCTTTTTCCCATTTATAATGTTTTTCATGAGAGCATCGATCTTCGTCAGGCTCCATTTTTCGGATGGGTAAAAGATCTTTCTGTACCGGATACTATCGCAACATTGCATACGGGTTTACCTTTCATTGGCGATTTTAATGTAAATCCTTTGCCAATTTTTATGACTATACTCACTTTTGTTCAACAGAAATTGACCCCGATGACGCCCATGGGAGACTCTGAAGATCCAGCACAAAAATTCAACCAAAAATTCATGATGTATGGTATGCCTATCTTGTTCTTTTTCATTTTCAATAATTTTTCTTCCGGTTTGGTTTTATATTGGACAATTTTCAACGCACTAACTATGGGACAACAACTCCTAATTACCAATACCTCATTGAAAAAATAATATGATTTTGACCGACACAATTGCTGCTATAGCGACGCCCATAGGTATAGGAGGAATTAGTGTTATTCGCATTTCAGGTAAGAATGCAGTTGAGGTAGCTGATAAATTATTCTCTTCTAATATCCGCTTAAAGAACGTCAATTCCCATACCCTCCATTATGGGCAATTAACGGATCCGTTTTCTAACGAAACAATCGACAATGTTTTAGTTTCAGTTATGCTTGAACCTAAGACGTATACCGGATTAGACACTGTTGAGATTAATTGTCATGGCGGAATATTAAATACTCAAAAAATTCTCGATTTGATTCTGAAAAATGGTGCTAGGCTTGCTGAACCGGGTGAGTTTACCAAAATAGCTTTTTTGAATGGTAAATTGGATCTATCACAAGTTGAAGCGGTTGGCGATTTAATAAGCGCTAAAACTGAAGGAGCACGACGTTCCTCAGCCGCACAATTCATGGGCAATCTTTCCACTGAAATAAAAATTCTCCGTGAAGAATTAATAAAATTATGTTCTTTATTGGAACTCGATTTAGATTTTGCTGAAGAGAACTTGCTTGATATTAAAACCGATTCTGTCGTTAACAAGATAGAAACTATCGAGTCTAGAATATCGGAATTGCTTTCCACTTATAATTTTGGTCAAATAATTCGTAACGGAGCAAAAGTTGCTATAATTGGAAAGCCGAATGTAGGAAAATCGAGTCTTCTCAATTCATTGCTATTACGAAGTAGGGCCTTGGTTAGTGATGTTCCTGGGACTACCAGGGATTATATTGAAGAAACAATCGATATTAACGGGATACCATTCACATTAATTGATACGGCTGGAATACGGCATTCAACAGACAATATTGAAAACGAAGGTATCCAACTCACAAATGAAATATTGGCAAATAGTGACCTGATCCTTCTTATATTTGATATTTCAACTAAACTTGATGAAAACGATTTTACAATCATCAATAGAGTAAAAGAAGAATGTTCCAAATATAAAAACTTACATACCGTATTCATAGCAAACAAAATTGACCGTCCTCAAATTTCAATGCAACAACTTAAGGCCTTTGCTAATTCCGAAATTATAGAAATATCTGCAAAAGATAAAATCGGAATCACTAATCTGAAAGATCATATAACAAAAATTTTTAGCAACAATATTGGTTTTGATTCACCGGTTATTTCAAGACAAAGACACAAAATTGCTTTGGAAGAAAGTTTACAAAGTATCCGGCTAGCTAAAGATACTGTTATGAAAAGAATGTCATTTGAGTTTGCTTCAATTGACGTTCATAACGCTATTTCTCATCTCGGAGAAATTATTGGTGAAATTAAAAGTAATGATGTTTTAAATAACATTTTTTCTAATTTCTGTATTGGCAAATAATGTTTCACGTGAAACCACTATTTCTTGGCTATATTGTTCCACGTGAAACATTATAAAAGTATTTAAAAATATGAGTTTATACGACGTTGTAATAGTAGGTGGAGGGCATGCCGGATACGAGGCCGCCTTAGCTACATCAAGAATGGGATGTTCGACTCTCCTGATATCTATGGAATCATCAAAGATCGGGACACTTTCATGTAATCCTGCGGTTGGAGGTACGGCCAAGGGGCACTTGGTAAAAGAAATCGACGCTTTAGGCGGCGAAATGGGTTTCATAACTGATCAAGTTGGAATCCAGTTTAGAATTCTCAATTTATCGCGTGGGCCTGCAGTATGGTCACCCAGAGCACAGGTCGATCGCGCAGGTTACCCTAAAGCAATTCAAGCAAGTTTAAAAAAACAAAAACACCTAGAAATCAGGGAAGCAAACGTTGTAGAGGTTATTGTCGATCATTATCGAATTAAAGGTGTCAAAACTTCTGACGGCGAAATTATAAATTGCAAAGCCGCTATCTTGACTTGTGGAACTTTTTTAAATGGAATTATTCATATCGGACTTAAAAATATAAGTGCTGGAAGGTTTGGTGAAAATCCTGCTTTGGGAATCACCGAGTCACTTATAAGGTTAGGATTTGAAAGTGGACGCTTAAAAACCGGAACTCCTCCGCGAATTCACAAAGACACGATTGATTTTTCAGTTTGTCAGCCACAGTATGGTGATAATCCTCCTGAACCTTTTTCATATCGAACCGATTCTATAAAAAATCCACAAATCCCTTGTCATTTGACATACACAAATAAAACAACCCACGAAATTCTTAAATCGGGTTTTGAGCAATCACCAATGTTTACCGGTAGAATCAAAGGCATTGGACCTCGCTACTGCCCTTCTATTGAGGATAAAATTAATCGCTTTTCAGATAAAGAACGTCACCAAATTTTTTTAGAACCTGAAGGCTATGACTCGATTGAATATTATGTTAACGGTTTTTCAACAAGTTTACCTGCAGAGGTTCAGGAACAAGCAATTCGAACTATTCCCGGACTTGAAAATGTAAAAGTATTACGTCCTGGATATGCAGTTGAATACGATTTTTTCCCTCCTTTTCAAATCAATTTGAATATGGAAACAAAGTCTGTAGAAGGTTTGTTTTTCGCCGGACAAATCAATGGAACTTCAGGATACGAAGAAGCTGGGGCACAAGGTTTAATGGCTGGAATTAACGCGGCACTGAAAATTAAAAATGATGAACCGTTTATTTTAAAAAGAAATGAAGCCTATATTGGTGTTCTGATTGATGACCTTGTAAATAAAAGTACTTTGGAACCATATCGTATTTTTACCTCGTTAGCAGAGTACCGGCTACTATTACGTTATGATAACGCTGATCTGCGACTAACCGAATATGGCAATAAGTTGGGGTTAGTCGGCGATGTTCAATATGATTCTTACAAGAAAAAAGTAAGTTGTATAAATAAAATTCATCAATGGATCTCTAATCAAACTGTCGAGCCTGCCACCGTAAATCCGTTTCTAGAAGAACAGTCATCAAGTATAATTGAAAACCCGGAGCCATTGATAAAAATATTAAAGCGACCTGAAATTACTCTCAAGGATCTTTATAAAGGTTCGAAGATTTTTGCAGATGATATTCTTGAAGATTTGAACTATCGTGACACGCTTCGTGAAGTAGATACATCAATTAAGTACGATGGATACTTAAAACGTCAAAAAGAACAAGTTGACAAATTCATTAGACTTGAAGAAAAGAAAATCCCAAAACATTTCGATTATAAAGCTATCAAATCTTTGTCTGCCGAAGCAAAAGAAAAACTTTCAAAAATAAAACCCGATAATATCGGCCAAGCAGGCCGCATATCTGGTATAAGTCCAGCCGATTTGTCTTTACTTTTGGTATATTTAGAAAAAGGAAATCGCGGCAATCAAAATGCAAAAACGCAGATTTAGTAAATGGTTAATTATATTGATTTTAAATTCAATGACTTTTTTCAAACAATTGATAATTATATTCTTAAAACTACTCCTCAACAAAAAGAACAGTTTGAGTTGTATCTTGAATTTTTGTTGGAAGAAAATAAGAAATTTAATCTTATTTCCCGTAATGAAAAAAATATTCTGGAAAGGCATTTTCTAAATTCAGCTCTCATCGCTCATCTTTTAAAATTTTCCCCAACTGATAAAATTATTGATATAGGTTCGGGCGCCGGATTTCCTGGAATTATTTTAAAAATTTTATTTCCTCAATCTCATTTTTTTCTAGTCGATTCCATTACAAAAAAAACTAATTTTTTAAATGACCTCGTTTCAAAACTTAATTTAAAAAAGATAGAGATCGTTAATAAGAGAGTTGAAAATCTTTCAAAAGATTTTCTTAATGAATTTGATTTTGTTACAGCGCGGGCAGTTGCACGGTTAGATAAACTTCTTTTCTTATCCGAACCTTTAATCAACCAAAGCGGAACTTTGGTGTTTTTAAAGGGAAAGAGTTTTCAGGAAGAGCTCGATTTATTTCATAAGAAGAGTAAGGATTACAAACTTAACGTTTATCCTCTGGAGAAGCTTCCTTTTTCATATGGAGGAGATGGGGTTATTATTACAATCCAGCATTTATAAAATATTTTTTCCTTGAATTGAAGAATTCTTATATGTAAAATTTATACGCCTAACCGTCGTATCAACTGGAGATTATTTTTCACGCACCTTTCTACAATTTTCTAATACGTTCATATCTTATTGAACATGATCGTTTCTATTCAAATCGTTTTAATCTTCTGATTTTGTAAAGGTACTTGCGTGAAAAAACTGCCTCTGTCGGTGAGAATTTATACTTTATTCTCGATCTTCTTTCTTCTTCTTTTTTGCCATCCATCATATGCTCAGAGCGATTCTTCTATTGTAAGAATTGATTCAACCGGAATTCTTGATTCTTTAACTTCTGAAAACGAATCTGTACAAGAAGCAGAAAACTACTTAACGGGGCTTTTGTCGGCTTTTGCCGACCAATTCGGCATTAACGGATACATGCATCATATTGTATCGGAAACGATTATTGACGAAGCCGATTTGTTCGAAAATTCGTCTGTAACTCAATCAAGCTTTCAATTGTATCCTTTCAGCTATTCTTCAGCCATTTCTTTAAATCCAAATAACAATTTCTTTCTGTTACGTGGCCCATCGATTGACTTCTCACAAACACAAACTTTATTGCCCAATTATGCTTTAAATACAGAAATCGATACCGCTCAGAATTTTTACATTTTCCAAGACCGGTATGGTAGAGGGAAATACACGAACTCTTTCAAAGAAGAAACCATAGTTGACCGAGAAGAATATTTCAGAGAAAATTTTACAAACGAAATTCGAAGTTCGTTTACAAAATCTGTAACAAACAGCTTATCAAAACAAGAGGAGAAAACAGGGGGCGCGGTCCGACTTTTTTCGGCTACAGTTACGACCAATGAAACATTTCAAAAAATATTTGGCGGCGATGAGGTTGCAGTCGATGCAACCGGAAACATCAACTTAAGCGTTTCAGGCGCAAGTGAAAAATCTTCAAACCAGAATCAAACTACGGGAAAAACAACTCAATTCACTCCTAAATTCGAACAAAAACAGCAGTTCAATCTGCGCGGTACAATTGGCCGAAAAGTAGAAATTCTTTTCGATCAAGACAGCGAACGTGAGTTCGATTTTGAAAACAATATCAAACTGACATACACAGGATTTGACGACGAAATCCTACAAAAACTTGAAGCGGGTAATATAGACCTTTCGCTCCCGGGAACAGAGTTCGTAACAACCGGCGGACAAAACAAAGGGTTGTTTGGAGTAAAAGCGCTTTTTAAATTGGCCAACCTTAATCTCACCACGATCGCCAGTTTACAACGCGGTGAAAAAACAAAACTCAAATTTAAGGGCGGCTCTGAGCAAGGTACAACCATCAAAAGATCTTCCTATGAATATGCTAAAGCCAAATTCTTTTTTCTTGACAACTCATACAGAGACAATTATGAAAGTTATCAGGCCCGTTATCAACATACTTACTTTCCTGAAAAAGAAATTATTGCAATAAAGGTTTTCAAAGCCTCTCAAAACAACCAAAAAGTTCCTGGTAGTATTCAAGGAACTGCTCTTACGAATAACGGAATTCTTGCCGACCCCAACAGTGTTAATCTTAATTTTGAAACGCTTAAGCAACTTGATGCTACAGCTCAATCCGGATGGTTTCTAGAAATGGTAAAAGGCGCTGAATATACTTATGACTCACGGCTTGGTATTATAACAATGGCAACACCGGTACAACTGGGAGAAATTTTAGCTGTTTGGTTTCAAACCCAAGACGGTAATGAAATTGGCAATACTGATACTACCAACTTACTTTTAAAAATGATTTGGTCAAATAATCCTAGTCCTTCACATCCAACATGGAATCTTGAACTTAAAAATATATATGATTTTGGAGCACCGGGTTTATCCGAAGAAGAGACTCGTACCCTTAAAATAAAATTCAAACCTAATGGAATTAATAATGAACTGACCGTCGTGAATGATGCCGACAATAAATCTCGAGGCATCATGGAAATCTTGCATATTGACGAAGTTGGAGAAAATTCCGGCGGACCAGATAATATAGTTGATAAGGACGTTATCGACTTTGGAAGAAGTTATTTAATCTTTCCTAGATTGCGACCTTTTGACCCGGGTTTAAATAATTTATCCGGATTTTTAAACGAAGCATATCCTTCAGTTATTGGAACCGATTCAGTAAGATTCGCCAACTTTTATGATCTTGATCGAGGCGGCCTAAGCGAGCAAAAAAACAGAACCGCAAATCAATTTTCAATAGAACTAACGACTACAAAAAAAACAAGCACTATCAACTTGGGATTTAATGTGCTTGAAGGCAGTGAAGAAGTAATCCTCAATGGTACATCTTTACAAAAAGACGTGGATTATGTAATAGACTATTTTTCTGGAACGATTGAATTACTTAATCAGGCCGCTTTGCTACCAACTGCCGATCTTGAAATTAACTATGAGCAAGCACAGCTTTTTCAGATTGATAAAAAATCTATTTTTGGGGCTCGTGCAGAGTACAATTTATCGGAGCACGGTTTTGGGCAGAATTCATTTATTGGGACGACAGCATTATTTCAAAGCCAGTCAACAATCAACAAGCGAGTTCAATTAGGTGAAGAGCCATACAATAATTTTGTCTGGGATGTTAATACTAATCTTGAGTTCAACGCAAAATACCTGACAAATTTTGTAAACTATATCCCATTAATTTCCTCGAATCAACCATCGAAAATTAATATTCGTGCAGAATATGCAAAAATACTTCCAAATCCCAATACCAGCAATGGTCTTATTCGACAAAACGAAAACGGTGTTGCCTATATAGACGATTTTGAAGCTGTCAAAAGAACATTCCCGCTAGGAACGACCCGACGATCATGGATTTTATCCAGCACGCCAGCGTTCAAAGATTCTTCTATGCGAGGCAAATTCATATGGTTTCAAAATCAAGTTAAGAAACAAGACTTAAGCCAAATCGATGTAAACAATAGTGAAACAACAACCATTTTAGAAGTTGCGCTTAAACCCCAAACAAAAAATCCTTCTCTAATTTCAGAGTCATGGGGTGGTATTATGAAAGGTTTTTCTATTTCAGCCGCAAAAGAGCTTGCAGAAACCAAATTTATTGAACTTTGGATCAAAAATGAGACCAATCAAAAAACCAGAGTTACAATTGATCTGGGTGCAATTTCAGAAGACCAGAATGGAAACAATGAATTAGATAAGGAAATTAAATCCGGCCTTCAAATTGCTATCGGCGATGACGAAGACATTGGATTGGATAATTTTTCAAATGTAAAAGAAGATAGCATTTTGAGAAGTTTAGGTATTATTCCCGGTTCAACAAATGTAACCGTGGATCAACAACGAATTATTGATAGCCTACAAATTATCTATCCATGGGGTGTTATAAATGCTTCAACTGAAGATCCTTTCGGCGACGATTGGAATCCGTTTCAAGCAAAATTGGAAGGCGTTGATGATATCAAAAAAGCGATTAGCGATGGCAATATTGATCAAATAAAAGTAAATGGTATCGAAAAAAACGTGACCGGCAATGAAGTAGATGGTATTACAAAATTTGGTGATACAGAAGATCTGGACGGTAATGGTGTCATCGATCTGAACAATTCATTTTTTAGGTATTCTTTCTCAATAGATCCTAACAGTTCTGACACTAATTTAGTTATTGGAAAAGGTAAAGATCCTAATTGGCGTCTCTACAGAATTCCAATTTCAAGACCGGATACCGCTATAAACAATCCCAGTTTGCAAAATATCAGGAACGCACGATTGTGGGTATCTCCTGAAACAAATGACGCTTCGATTATTTCTTTTCAACTGGCCGAAATGCAATTTGTAAGTAGTGAATGGACCTTTCCTGAAGAAAATGCCAATGGACTTGTTCTGCCTCCGAGTATACCACCTATAAATGCTGATGATGCATCTAAAATTGTCGAAATTTCTTATGCAAATACAGAAGAAACTTCTTTTTATGATAAACCCCGTAGTGTTAAAAATGAATATATATCAGGACAGGCTGGTAATAACCGCGACAGGCAAGTCAAAGAACAGTCTTTGTCTCTTAAACTCAATAATTTGCCATCTACTGCATCGGCTGTAATTGTTAAAAACATACAATCATCGGATTTGCGTAATTATGGACGAATGCGCATGTTTGTTCATGGTGACACTCGTGGTAATCTTACATTACCCGTCGAAGATACTCAGACTAACCAAAGTCCTATAAAATTCTTCTTCCGTTTTGGAGGCGACAAAAATAATTATTTCGAAATTGAACAACCTTTATTTGCCGATTGGGCCGAAAGCAAAAATTCAATCAATATCGATTTTTCAGATTTATCCAAAAAGAAATTTGATGCCTCGGTTTCTCCGGATTCTTTAAACACAAAAACATTTGATTTAGGTGATGGAAAAATCCTCCGCATCAAAGGTAATCCATCAATAGCCTCTATCAGACAATTATATATAGGAGCGACTAACGATGGAAATTCGACACCTTACACTGGTGAAATTTGGGTAAATGAGCTTCGCGTATCGGATGTCAATGACGCTCCTGGATATGCCGCTAAAGCCGCATTGGTTTTTAATTTAGCGGACTTTGCTTCATTTAGCGGATTAATACAATATCGAACTTCAGAATTTCGAACTATTGATCAGCGATTTGATGCAAATTCAGGAAATGCACGAAATTGGAATTTTAGTGGAGGTGTCAATCTTCATAAATTTTACATCGAACGCTGGGGAATCAATTTACCACTCACTTTCAACATTAATCATAGCCAAGTTGATCCAAAATACGTACCTAATAACGATATTCTCGTTAAAGATGCCAGAAAACAAAACGGATTGAATTTAGAATCTCTGCGGAATCGCGCATTTGTAATTACAGATAGCTTAAACTATTTAAACTCCATTGAAGGCGATACTAGTTATATTAGCCGACTTGAACGTGAACAAGATAGTGTCGGCACTCAGATTTCGATCGCAGAAACTTTCGATTCTCGAATACGCACTATCAATACATCTCGTGGTTTCAGTCTGAGTTTCTCAAAATCAAAAAATGAAAACAATTTTTGGTTGCTTCGATATACCATAGACAATCTAACATCCAACTTCAATTATACGGTTTCTGAGTCGAAATCTCCCACCGTTGTCAACAGCAAAAATACTAATTGGACGAGTGCGACAGCTTACAATATGGGAGTCAAGAAACGATCGTTAAAAGTTTTCAAATGGATGCCTTTGGCTGAGACTCCATTCATTGGCTCAATTTTTAAAAATATTCAAGAAACAGACTTCAATTACAGTTTGCTAACCAATTTATCGACTGATTTTTCTTTGACATCTACTCGAACAGAAACTACTGAACGCGACGCGCAAGGTTTACCTGTCAAAAAACCTTTCTTTAACTCCTTGACGGCCACTCGAGGTTACTCCTTAGGAATAAGCCCTTGGCAATCTTTGAACTCAACGATCGCCGTCAAATATCAGTCAGACCTACGTGGCCTGTCTTCCGGACAAATTCTAAAAGGCATAACAAAAGGACTTAACCCATTTGACGGCTTCGATGATTTTGAATATCGGACAGCCATTGATACAATAAAAGGAAAAAATGATCCTGATTCTTTGATTTTTAATCGAGATTATTCAACAGCAAATTCTTTTAATCTCTCTTACTCTCCGACATCATTTCGATTCCTAACTCATACTCTTACCTACACTTCGACGCATTCGATTGTCCGCCAGCGGCCACCGCAAACACGATTTAATCAAGCTTCTCAATTAACGCGACGAATACAATTGGATATGACCTATAGTATTCGAAATTTCATATCATCTGTGGGTGAATCGATTGAAGGAAGTGGTAAACAAAAGCAGCCAACTGGTGGGCAGGAAAGTGGGCGTCGCGGAAGAAGAGACAAATTCAAAAGCTTAAGCTCGGGGGGCTCTGAAACACAAGAAACGCAAGATTCTACTCAATCAGAAAATACTTTCAAGAAAATCTCCCGAAAGTTCGGGTCTTTGACCGAAAAGGCATTGAACATGATTAATGATGTTCGTTTCAACACATCGTTTGATAATTCGGTTACCTTGAGTGGACTTGATCAACGCCCCGACCCATCAATGACGTGGTTCGGCTATACTACAACACCCAATAGCGATTTTCTTCATAATCTTTTTAGTTTCAACCTTGATACAATAGAACAATTTAATAAAAACAGAATTTATCAAAGCCAAGGACTCTTTACTTACCAGGCCCGCAAAACATTAAATTATGGATTTACGTACGGTTTCAATTTTATTTATTTCACTGTAGATCTTCGATTTGATTATACGGAAAGCCGTGGAATTGGTACTAACAATATTGAGACGCGAACAAAAACAACTTCGACGTTATTTCCGTGGCTACAGTCGTCTCCTTTACCAATATTTTATGATCTTACACTTCGAGCGTCGAATATTGGTCGTTGGCCGATCTTTAATCTTATGAGCGGTCTCACAAACAATATTAATTTCAACTTCAACTATAATTCGAAAAAGACTATGTTTTTTACTGAATATAAAAGCGATAAGCCAATAGGAGGAATTCCAGGTAAAGAATTTGTAAGTAATGGTAGAAAATTTGTTACAGACAACATAAGCACCAACAAAACTTTTCCGCAAATGGGTTTTGATATTATGTGGAAAGGCGGAATTACGCAGAATATTACTTTTACCAACACAAACATCGAAAATACACAACAAAAATCTAGGCAGACGACCAATTCCAAGTCTATAACCTCTACATTATCTTATGTCAAACGTGGCGGATTCCGTTTGCCATTGTGGTTTTTGAAAAATAAACAACTCAACAACGAAATACGGATTTCAAACACTTTTGCATACAATAAGAGACTTTCTTTTAACTACAACACAACTTTAGAAATTCCTGAAAAGAAAAAGACCGATGAAGCCACTATTTGGTCGCTTGAACCTAGAGTAGACTATTCATTCACCAGTCGACTGACGGGTGGAATGTTTTTCAAATACGAAAGCAATAAGAGTCTAATTGCGGGAAAAATCACTCGTGTCTTGGCTGGTATAAATATTAACATTTCAATTGGAACATGATATTATAATCGGTGAATAGGTGTATATCTTTCGTATATAAATTGCATCATACTTGTGTTTAAAATGTTAAAATAACAATAAGATCAGTTTTAATAACAATTTCTATCGTTATTTTCTAAAATTAAATCAAATAAAAACAATGCCCATCCGTCTGTTATTAACAAATTCACAACATAACATACTACTACTACTACGCTATAATTATTAACCTAAGAGATTTATCTTACCTTGATTTTACATAATAAATGCATTATCATGGATAAATCCTTTTTTGTAATAAAATTATGAATTACATCTTAACAGAAATTATCGATATACTATCACGTCCTAGAAATTTATGGAAAATACCAAACATGTTACTTGTTTTTTTCTCTTATGGAGTATGCAAAATAACGCGCAAGAATATTGTTTTTGGTTATCCGTTTTTAATGATGGTCGAACCTACTAATATCTGTAATTTGCGCTGTCCTTTGTGTATAACTGGAAGCAAATTAATGACACGTGAAGATGGTTTAATGGATTTGGATAAATTCAAAAAGTTGATAGATGAGATGGGAAGGTATCTCGTTCATTTGACTCTATGGAGCCAAGGTGAACCTTTTGTTAACCGGCAATTTACCGAGATGGTTCGATATGCTACTGATCGGGGAATAAAAACCATGACCAGTACCAACGGGCATTTTCTAATTGAAAACGCTGAGAATATTGTACGTTCAGGACTAAGCACTTTGATAGTCGCTGTAGATGGAGCATCACAAGAGACCTATGAGAAATATCGAGTCAACGGAAAATTTGAAAAGGTATACAAAGGTCTCCTTGCGGTTTCTGATTCAAAAAAAAAATTAGGAAGTAAAACACCCGTTATTGAACTGCAATTCATTGTTATGAAACATAATGAACACGAATTTGAAGCGATACGACAACTGGGGCAAGAGTGTGGTGTTCAGGTCTTATCGTTTAAAACAGCTCAAGTTTATACCGATGAACAAGCGGAGGAGTTTTTACCTAAAAACGAAAAATATAGACGGTATGAACTGGACGGCAACGGCCGATTCAAAGCACGTATAGAAGAGATCAATTTTTGCAGATGGGTATTACTATGCCCCGTTATTAATTGGGATGGAACCGTTTCGCCGTGTTGTTTTGATAAAAACGCTGAATATCCATTGGGAAACATTTTTTCAGACGGAGGAATGCGTCGTATCTGGAAAAATAGCGAGTATGCAAAATTCAGAAATCAAATTTTCAGAAAGCGAAAAGAAATACCGATTTGTACCAATTGTTCTGAGGGATTGGAGGTAGAAGTTTTCGAGAAGGAAGAAATTAAATCCAGTTCTTTTAATATAAAAACAACCAACGAACCCGTTGCTGTATAAAAACAGTTACCCTATGAAAAAGAAAAAAAAGAAACTTAAAAAAACTCAAAAAAAACTTTTGAAAAAAAAGAAAGCACGAGTGAAAAAAAGCACCTCAAAAAGCAAAACGATCAAGAAAAAGAAACACGCTAAAGTTGGCTCAAAAAAAATAGTTAAGAAAAAAAATAAAAATGAAAAGTCAAAAACCAGAAAGAAGATAATTTCAAAACGACGAATCAGTTCAATAAAAAAAATCTCGCCCAGAAATGATCGTCAGCGACCCACAGAACCAAAAATAATAAAATCGCCGTTGGATAATCTGGATCGGCCGTTTAATATTGTAGAGAGTTATATGGGAACCTATAGTTTTAATGATATTTATTCTGTTCTATTTGTTTGTACGGGAAACATGTGCCGTAGCCCTATGGCAGAAGGGATCTTGCAGAAGAAAGTTAAAGAAGAAGCGCCTCCAAGCCTGCTAGATAAAATTTGGATTCAATCATGCGGTATCTATGCTTTTGAGGGTAATAAGCCATCTGAAAAATCTGTCCAAATAGCACAACAAAACGGTATAGATATTTCTGCAATCCGGTCAAAATCAATTAATCGAGTCTTAGTCGAGCAATCCGATATTATTTTTGCGCTATCTATCGATCATCTTAATTTTATTTTGGACAATTTTCCGAGCGCAAGGCACAAAACATTCTTATTAAAAGCTTTTGGAAAGGAACGATCGGCAGGATTGATAGATTCAATTCCCGACCCAATGGGGCTCGGCATTGAATTCTATCAAAAAACATTTAATGAAATTCGGAACGTGCTTGACGAAATATTTCCCAATATTATTCATCGAGCCAATCAAAAAATCTATCCTAATTTAATCAGCTCATGATCATTAAATTATTGGTTGTTTTTTTAACGGTTTACATAACTTCGAATGCTGAAGAAAGTAAATACCAAGACGAATCACTCCGAAAAATTCAGAACAATGCATTTAAGGTTGGCGAAAAGTTATCATTTTCGATCGGGTGGGAATTTATTAGTGCCGGCACAGCGGTCCTAAACGTAGAAAGTGCAACGACAATCAACGATCGGCCTTGTTATTCTATTTCAGCTGTTACAAACTCCAACGCCTTTTTTTCAACGCTATATAAAGTAAGAAATCGACTGGAAACGTATGTCGATATGGAAGGTATATACCCTCTTCGTTATGTCAAAAATACAAGCGAAGGTGGATATAAACGAAATTTTGTAGTCGATTTTCATCATGATACGGGCAAAGCATCGATAGCCGATGTTGATTCTGGACAAACAGAAGTAAATGTCCCTGTTTATGTTCAGGATATTATATCAGCTTTCTATTACATACGGACACAGCCTCTAGCTATCGGAAATGAGATTACACTGTCAACTTTTGACAATGGAAAGTATCGTGATGTTATCGTAAAAGTGTTGCGGAAGGAGCGAGTTTCCGTAACTGCCGGTGATTTCGAATGTATTGTCGTTCAAACACCCATAGGACCTTTTAAAAACCGATCCGATCTTAATATTTGGCTAACCGATGATGCAAGAAAAATACCTGTTTTAATGAAAAGTAAAATTGCCGTAGGATCAATAAGAGCCGAATTGGAATCAATGGAAGGCGTTTAAAGAATTTAATTTTCTATTCTTGCGAGGAGATACATGCAACATTATATGCATGGATGGTATAGTGAAAGATTGAATAAACAAATGGATTTTATCCATTTTGGCAATACTGGAGCGCCGGTTGTAGTATTTCCGACGACTTTGGGAAATCATTTCGAGTTCTCCGATCGCAGAATGATTGAGCCTATTGCTGGAAAAATAGACAATGGGCTTATTCAGATCTTTTGTGTAAATTCTATTAATAATGACAGCTGGTACAATGAAACCATTCATCCGCATGAGAAAGTAAGACGGCATGTTATTTACGAAGAATATTTAATTCATGAATTTCTTCCGTATGTAAGACATCAAACAGGATCAGGCTATTTGATTCTTTTCGGCTGTAGTTTCGGAGGTTATCATGCAGTCAATTTTGCACTTAAACATCCTGAACTCGTTGATAAAGCAATCAGTTTGAGCGGATCTTTTACAATTCAAGGCTTTCTAAATGGTTATTATGATGATCTTTGTTATTACAATAACCCAGCTCATTATATGCAACATCTTAGTGATCCCTATTATATTGACCACTATAATGGCAAAACTGAACTGACACTTGTTACAAGCGATCTGGATCCTTGCCGTGAACGAAATGAATTTTTTCACAAAGTTCTTAGTGAAAGGAGTATTCGGCATCATTATTACTTCTGGGATAATGGTGTCGGGCACGATTGGCCGTATTGGCAACAAATGATCGGTCATTATTTATAAATTATTCACTTAATGAAAATTGCAATAGCTGCCAGCGAATGTGCCCCTTTTGCCAAGACGGGCGGTTTGGCCGACGTCATTGGAGCTTTACCTAAAGCTTTGACCGAAATCGGTTGTGAAGTTAAAGTTTTCCTGCCTAAATACTCTCTTATCGACGAAAGCAAATATTCATTGCATTATGAGTCCGAGATCGGTGAAATCCCTATCCGTGTAGCGGGTATTGTGCGCTCAGTGCATGTGCTAAGATCGAAATTACCACAATCAGATATCGATGTCTATTTTATTGATTGCCCCCATTATTTTTACAGGCGTTACATCTATACAATGGATCCGGATGAGGACGAACGATATATTTTATTTTGTAAAGCGGTTATTGAATCGCTGCAATACATGAAATGGGTCCCTGACGTGATCCATTGTAATGACTGGCAAACCGGTCTTATACCTGTATTTTTAAAAGACAACTATAATTGGGACCGAATGTTTGATAAGACTGCAACTATAATGTCTATTCATAATATTGCCTATCAAGGTCGATTTCCCGAATCTACTTTAGATAAAGCAGAATTGAAAAGAGTAGGCTATAGTCCGGGCGGGCCTTATGAATTTTACAATACATTTAGTTTTTTAAAAACAGGCATAGTCTTTTCCGAAGTGATTAATACAGTAAGTGAAACCTATGCGCAAGAGATTTTAACTGATGAATTCGGCGAAGGAATGGAAACAGTGCTATGGCCACGCCGAAGCGACCTTCATGGCGTAATTAATGGTATTGATTACCACACTTGGGATCCACAAAGCGATCCACACATCCCTTTTCATTATGACAAGGATAGGCTTGATCAAAAGCTGAAGAATAAGGAGTTCTTACTAAAAAATACATCCATTCCATTTAATCCTGATATACCGTTAATCGGAATAGTATCACGTTTAGTAACGCAAAAAGGATTCGATCTTATTGCGGATGCTTTGAGTGATCTGGCATTGCTTGAGGCACAATGGGTTTTATTGGGAAGCGGTGAAGATCGATTCGAACATCTATTTCGAGCGATAGCACATGCCATTCCTCATAAATTTTGGTCATACATTGGATTTAGTAATGAGTTGGCACACTTAATAGAAGCGGGAGCAGATATATTTCTCATGCCATCATTGTATGAACCCTGTGGATTGAATCAAATGTACAGTTTAAGGTATGGAACAGTTCCAATAGTTCGCAAAACCGGTGGGTTAGCCGATACGGTTTTGGACTGGCATGAACATTATGATCAATCAAACGGTAATGGATTCAACTTTAATGATTCAACCGTATATGCTTTGTTTACGACCGTAAATAGAGCCTTAGCTACGTTCAAAGATAAAACAACATGGAACAAAATACAGATAAACGGAATGAAAAAAGACTTTTCATGGAATTCTTCTGCAAAAAAATATAGGCTTCTTTATGAAGAAGCCTATATTAAGCGCAATAAAAACAAATAAAATTATTTTATTTCAAATGTTTTTACAAATTCGTCAAAAGAATTCTTATGACTGTCTATTGTAATTTTAGGGCCTACCGCCTTAAAAAACCAAGGACCATTCGCTGTTTCGACAATTGCGGCCCGCATCGCGTAGTCCGTCATTTCATCAACCGGGCCACCACCCATCATGGACGGATCCCGAGGTTTTAAATATATCCCTGTGACGTATACGACTGATACCGATATATCATTTACCTGAACTTCAGTTTTTTCAGCCTTGTCTTTGGTATTGGATCCGTCAGGTTGCTTAAATTGGCCGTACCATCTGTTCAAGTTTGCATCTACCGTGCCACCAGCGCCAGGGAAAAAGAAAACAGCTAATTCAGCGTCTACTTTGTCTGCTCCCGTTAATTTGAACTGCGCTTTTCTCATTGAATTGGTAGGAACCTCACTTACCCACTCAGATGGTGCTTTAAATATAACATCTCCGGACTTAAGCTGTACCGGTTTCGTTTCAGGTTTACATGATATCATACAAATCATAAGACAAAAAGAAATAAATGCTTTTAACATCGTAACCTCCGTTTTAAATTAAAATAATAGAAATATAATCATTAGAATTAAGAATTAGAATGACTTTTATCTTATTAATAATGGAATATATCCTGATTTTTTGACAATATCTTGTCCTTCGGCGGTTAGAATCCAATCAATGAAAGATTTAACATCATTTTGCGGCCGTTGACGAGTGTATAGATATAGGTATCGAATGATCGGATATTGATCATTCCGTACGTTTTTTTCAGTAGCCTCTATCCCATTGATTCGACAATGTATCACTTGATCTTTTCCGTATGCTAATCCCCCATATCCTATAGCGTTATTATCGACCAGAACTTCATTGATAATTGCAGAAGTCGTTGGAAGAACCTGAGCTAACTCACTATAACCTTCTTCATTCAATACGTGTTCTTTGAAGTAAAGATAGGTTCCGGAATTTGGAGATCGAATGATTACATGGATTGACTGATCCTGGCCGCCAACCTCTTTCCAATTCTTAATTTTTCCTGTGAAAATTCCTTTGACTTGCTCAAATGTGAGGTCACGAATGGGGTTATTTGGATTGAGATAAACACTGAGAGCATCTTTTGCCACCAGAAATGATACTGAAATTGATCCATATTTTTCAGCTATTTTGCGGACTTCGCTTGCCTGAAGTGGCCTGGAGGATGCACAAATATCAACTTTTCCTTCGATTAATGCTTTAATTCCAACTGCAGAGCCTCCCCCTTCAGCATAAACTGATATTGACGAATTTTTTTTCATGTATTCTTCGGCCCATGATGTTGTTAAAAGAACCATGGTATCTGAACCTTGAATATGAATTGTTCTTGACACCTTAGAAGCACTTGCATTAAACAAAGAACAGCCTGATAATACTAAACTTATTACAAAAAGTATTTTTTTCATTTCTTTTCAGCAATCGATTGAAGTCGTGCATTAATATATGAAGAACCCGGTTTCCAGGAAGGAGTTTTGGAACTATTCGATATCAATGTAATAAATTGTTCTAACAATTCAGTATGTTGATAAATAGCGTCATAGTTAATGGGTTGGCTAAGATCATCAAAGGGGGAATGATATCTTTCTAAAGCCCATGTAATCATTTGTTCGACTGAATTCTCATACGAATCATGTTTGTGATTAAGCCCATCCATGATCAGGATAGAAGGAATACCCGCTTGTGCAAAAGCGTAATTATCCGATCGAGAAAACGATTCACTTTGGAGAAAGGGTTCAGGAATACTCGACAAATTCATATTATTTCTTTTTAGCATATCTTTCAACATTGTACCTAGATCAGAAATTTCCGATCCGATACCGACGACGTCATTAAATGTATCAAAAATAGCGACTCCGTCAATATTGACATTAGCAACTGTTTTATATAACGGGACGACAGGATGATCGATATAATAAAACGATCCAAGCAAGCCGAATTCTTCACCAGTTACGAAGAGAAAAACAACGGAACGTTTAGGCTTATTGATCGATAAAAATCGAGCTAATTCCAATGTAACCGCAACTCCTGAAGCATTGTCAACGACTCCGTCGTATATAGAATCTCCGTTGACTGCAGGACCAATTCCCAGATGATCATAATGTGCAGTTACCAGCACATAGCTGTCTTTAAGTTTAGGATCGGTACCTTCAATTAGTCCTACAATGTTGTTTTCAATAAAGTCTTTCTCTGCAAATTCACCACGAAACGATAACTGAGTATTTAAGTCAAAACTTTTGATTTGATGCGATTCTTCCAATTTAAAAACATCCACTAACGAGGTGGGAGCGTCATCGAAAAGCTTCTGAGCCGAATTGGGGTTCATCATAATACACAAGTTTCCCGCCGGTGCATATGTCAAGGAAATGTCCTCAAAAGAAAAATCTTTGACAATATGGCTCCATTGAAAATCAATGTCTTGATTAATATTAGGTATTAAAATGCTTCCTCTGGCGCCACGGGCCAAAGCAATTTTTTGTTTGGTTTCAGGAAAACTGTAAATAGAAGGTGATGTTCCGTCAAAAAATGAAGAATCATTGGAAACAGGTTCGCCACCCAAAAAAACAACGATTTTTCCTTCAACATCTACCGATTGATAATCGTTGTAATCAAATTCAGGCGCAGCTATTCCATAGCCGACAAATATTACAGGAATTGGATTGGGTATAAAAGTTTGAGCTCCGGATTTGAAAAGTACAAAGTCCTTTTTAAGCAATAAATTTTCAATACGGCCGTCTGGAGAAAACAACTTCATTTCTGATGAAGTCAAAGCCTTGCTTGCATGAAGTGGAATTTCCTGAAAAAAAGAATTGTCGTTCCCGATAGGAGTCAATCCTGATGATAAGAGTGAATTAGCGATATATTCTGATGCTTTTTTTGATCCGGGGGACCCGGGAAGACGGCCTTGAAGAGAATCAGAACCAAGAAAATTCAAGTGAGTCCGGATATTTTGAATATCGATTTGTACCGACTTCTGAATTACGTTACTTGAAAATAATAAACCAATAAGGATCGTCGGTAAAATCGTATAAATTTTTTTCATACAGCAATATAAGAACGCTAACGATTTGAGTAAAGAGAGAACCGTCAAAATAGTGAACTGTGGCCGTTACTATGAAATAAAAAAGGGCTGATGAACAGCCCTTTAATTTTTGTATTTACTTCGTTCTGGACCAGTAAGTTGTTCGTCCGATCAGCGAAAAGCCTATATAGCCTCGGAGATACAATTTGTCCGGATTTTCCAATCTCATAAAAGCTTTGTAATCCGAGCCTTTCTTTGGATCGTAAATTTTTCCATCAACCCATTCTTCATCATCAGTATCGTAATTAAAATTTCGCAAAATAACCAATCCTAGAACCGGATCATTCTGGCGCGCTGCGTCAGGGTTTTTGAAGTCTACTTTTTGTGCGCCAAGTTTAACGCTTGGATGATTTTCATCTTTTACGTCTTTTTCTGTATACGTAGGCTCTTTGAGCCAGACAATTTTTCCAAAAAATTTGCCATCCTGTTTGTAGATTTCGATTTTTGCTGTTCCTTCTTCATTAAGCCAAAGCCCGAGTAAGTCATCGGCATTTCCTGCAAACGACAGTGACGAAAAAATGAGCGTCAAACAAAACCAAAGTACTTTCATACAAACCTCCTTCGCTTTATAGCAAATTAAGAATACGTTGGACGATTCTAACGTTTGAATGATGGTCTGCGGCCGGAATGTTTCTTATGCATCAGCGTACGCAAATTTTTAAATTTCGGATCGTTGTGCTGTACCGTAACGGGTTTACCGCAAATTTTTACGCCATTGAGTTTTCGAATGACGATGTCGGCAACTTCAGGATCAATTTTAAAAGTTGTGCGGTCGTCTTGAATAAAAACGCGGCCAATTTTTCGTCCTTCAATCCCGGCGATATTGCATATCCGGCCGATTAAAGTTCCGGTTTGAAGATTATCACGCTGACCGATGTCAATGATGAGTTCGATCATTTGATCACGTCTGCCGGGATGTCGTGAACTCGATTGTCCGAAATTATCCGGAACGTTGAGTTCTTTGTCGTCTTCGTATTTCTCCAGAATTTCACGACAAAGCAATGTAACAAAACCTTGAGCAATTTGTTCGGCCGAATATTTTTTAAGAATAGGATCGACGCGATTAAAGTAGCGGTCAAAACCTTTAGGATTGGATAAAGCTTCTTCAAATTCACCGATTGTTCGGTCGATAGTCGACTCCATAATTTCTTCAAGCGTCGGGATATTTGACTTGATGATTTTTTTACGCGTCGTTCCTTCAAGCCGGCGAAGTTTGTATTGTTCTTCCGGTGAAACGAGTGTAATAGCAATTCCGGTTTTACCGGCGCGACCGGTACGGCCAATTCTGTGGATATAACTTTCCGATTCCTGCGGCAACGAATAATTGATCACGTGTGACAGATCATTGACGTCAATGCCTCGCGCAGCCACGTCCGTGGCGACGAGCAGGCGTAAACCCTTTGATTTGAATTTACGCATCACATGTTCGCGTTGAGCCTGGCTCATATCACCGTGAAGCGCCTCGGCTTTGAATCCTTTTTGAACCAGCTTTTCTGCAACTTCCGCAGTATCAGATTTAGTCTGGCAAAAAATAATTCCGTACATATCGCGCGTATGATCGATAAGACGACAGAGGGCTTCGAATTTGTTATTTCTTCTGACGGTGTAATACAGCTCTTCGGTTTTTTCGGTCGTAGCCGTTTTACGTTGAATCCTGATTTCTTCAGGATCACTCATGAAACGATCGGCAATCGCACGAATTTCGCGACTTAATGTGGCCGAAAAAAGCCAGATGCTTCGTTGCGGACCAATGTTCGATAAAATTTCTTCGATTTCTTCCAGGAAACCCATATCGAGCATTTCATCGGCTTCGTCGAGAACGAAATTCTGAATTTTTGAAAGATTCAAGGTTTGCCGATGAAGGTGATCGACCACGCGGCCCGGCGTTCCGACAACGATTTGAACACCTTGCCTTATGGTTCGGATTTGTACCCCGATGTCCTGACCGCCGTAAATCGGCAAGATTTTGAGGTGTTTAAATTTAGATAGTTTTTTTAATTCTTCCGAAATTTGAATGGCCAATTCGCGGGTAGGTGCGAGAATAATCGCTTGAACATCTTTTGCATTTTTATCCAATTTTTGAACGAGCGGAATTCCAAAGGCGGCAGTTTTACCGGTACCGGTCTGGGCTTGTCCTATAAAATCACCCGTATAATCAAGCAAAACGGGCAATGCCTGAGCCTGAATTTCAGAAGGCTCGGTAAAACCCATTTCGTCAATAGCTTTTAAAATCTCAGGAGCAATCGCATAATCTCTAAACGAACTCATTCAACCCTTTCAATAACATTAATAAAAATAAAACAACTTGAAACACGCAGCGAAATTAAATAAAGGGTGAATGAATAGCAAGTAATATAAAAAACAAGGGTTTTTCAAAATTAGAAAAACCCTTGATCGTTAAGCGGCAATCTCAAAAGTGATCATTGCTTTAGAACTTTAATGTAAGCCGTATCAGCGATTACAGAACCAAATACACCAATTCCATCGCCATTGATATGCAAAACGGGCTGGTGAAAATTACCGTCTTCTTCCTGTACGTCATCATTGGTAATTGCAAAATCTTTATAATTCTTATCGCAGGCATACATAGTCATCTGGTATTCACCGTAGAACCACATCAGGAACCATTCGAGATCGAATGTTGTCGTGCCAGGGCCTAAGTTAGGATTCATCAACCAATCGTCATCATCATGACGGTAATCTTCCATATCTTTGACAACGTCGGAAGAATCCACATCGCCGAACGGATTGGCCGGCGAGTATATAAATGACTCAACCGACGGATTGCGAGCGATCATCGTAACTAAATAAAAATCTACTCCCGGAGAACGGTTGAAAGCTACTTTAAAAAATTCAAGTTGTCCGGTTGAATTTTTCTTGCGGTATACCATACTGTCTAACGTGGACAATTCCGGGATAATGCTGAATCCGCTTTGAGGCGTTGTCGTAGTCGAATTGGCCATTAGAGTCTGACCATCAATAACCGCGGTTACATTCAGCCGGTAACTTTTGTTGAAGCCGATATCCAATCCAACGCCGTTATATTCAAAATAACTTGAGTCAACATTATATGTCAGAGGATATTCTGTCATGGATGCTAAGTCCGTGATCGTAACCTGTGCGTCGGCAATCGGAATATCTTCGGGATCGATTACTGCATCCAGCGGAAAGTTTCTGCTAATATGAATTCGTTCGACTTTATGCTGCGGCGTCAAATATCCTTCGATCACAATTTTAGGTTCGTATTTTTGTGAACTTATATCAATTTTTCCTTCGCCACATGAAACAGCAAATAAAGCGGCAATAAATAAAATTCTAATTTTCATTTTTTAGTAACTCCAAGTTTTAAAATTTGAAATTGACACCGAAAGTCGGAAGCAGCGGAAACATCGATATGGTTTTGATTTTCCGTTGAACGGTCCCGTTTTGGTTTTGGTCATCGTATTCAATGAACCAAACATTCTTCCGGTTACCGATGTTGAAAACCTGCAGATACGGCGCAATCGACCAGGTTTTGAATTGTTTTTCATACGTAATACTTAAATCTAATCGAGCATAAGCCGGTAACCGGTAGTTATTGATTTCCGTCGGGAATTCATGTTGATCAACTCCGCCATCCGGAGTGTGACCGATAAAATACGTTGAATTCGGAACGGTAATCGGCTGGCCTGTTGCAAAAATAAAATTAGTGCCGATAGTCCACCGTGAAAGGTCGCGCTGCGTCGGTTTTCCTTTCATCCGGCGAATTGCATTTTTCAAATCGATTGTAAGCACGGAATTCACAGTTGAACTGCGGTCATGCCGAGGAGCGAACGATTTTTCCTGATTAATATCTTCGAATTTGTGCCGCGTTTTTGCAAACGTATATCCTACCCATCCCGTGACCACGCCCACTTCTTTTTTAGCCATTAGTTCGAAACCGTACGAATACCCTTTTCCGTGATCGAAAATGCCGTACGTACTTTCAAAAACGGTGACGTTATCCGTTCCTTTATTCGTCGCAATAACTTTGGTGGCGAGATTTTGGTTAAACTGATAAATATGGTTGTAATTTTTGTAATATGTTTCCAATTCGAACTGATACGTTTCAGCGAGCTGATGTTGGTATCCTAGGATAAAATGATCGGATGACGACCCTTTTTGATATTGATCCGAGACTGTCCACACGCCGACGAAAAACGGTCTCGGGACACGATGCAAGTACTGATGATAACGGCCGGCAGCGAATTTAACGTTGGACGCGTCGTTAAGTTGGTATTTTATGCTCAGGCGCGGATCGAGACTTTGATATTTTTTGTCGGTGTCGAAAAGATCGTACCGTAATCCCATTTCAATATCCCAGCGGCGAGTGGGTTTGAAATTAGTCTGTGCGTATCCGGTGTATTGACGAGGCTCGGCCGGAACATCGAATATTCCACCGGGAAAAGATTGATAGTAACGGCACTGAATATTTTTTTGTTCAAAACCGAATTTGACGTTCCAGATTTTTCCATAATATTCAAGATTACCCTTGAATGTGATATCGTTGATCGTATTTTTTTCAGTGAGGTTCAAATCATCATCGAATGCGAAATGTGATGAAAAACGGCTGCCCGTGACCCAAAAATTAGCAAATAGCTGCGGAGAAAAAACTCGAGTCCACCGGATACTGCCAGTCGAATTACCCCAATTATAATCAAAACCGGCTTTGTCGTCGGATTTTTCATTAAAAATGAAATTTAAAACATCTTTGCCGCCGTAGCCGCTGATCGTGAGGTAATTTTTTTCATTCAATTGCAAAAATGCTTTGATATTGCCGTCGTAAAAATAGTAATCCGGAATTTCGTCCACCGCTTGCCCAATTGTTTTATCGAAATATGTGCGGCGGATCGAGCCCGAAAGCGAACCAAATTGTCCCAGCGGCATTTGCAATGTTGTACGGGCAGCCAGCAAACTGATGGAACCGCTGCCTTCGAATTCTTCTCGGTTGCCGTCCAGGTTGGTAACATTTAAAATCGACGATAAACGGCCGCCGTATTCCGCACCGAAACCCCCTTTGGAAATTTCGACTTTCTTAATGGCGTCCGTGTTGAAAGTAGAAAACAGCCCGAATGCATGTTCTGGATTATACACGTCCGTGCCGTCAATCATATACAGATTTTGATCTGAGGTTCCGCCCCGAACATACAAAGCCGAAGAAAAATCGGATACGGATGAAATGCCCGGTAATGTCTGCAAAGAACGCAGCAAATCGGATTCAGCAACCTGGGGCACTTGATTGATTTCAATTCCGGTAAGCTCCAGTTTGGAAATGGGTTTTCTGAAAAGACGCTCAACGACCGGAATCGAATCGGCCGTCACGACGATTTCCTCCGCGACAATCGCATCCCCTTCGAGATAAACATTTAAAGTCTTTTGTTCGCCCGCTTTAAAATGTATAGTGGCGTTGTAAGGCTTATATCCGATATACTGGCAAACGAGCGTGTAATCGCCCGGTTCGATTTTGGGAATGACAAAATATCCGTTAAGATTTGTCGAAGCACCCCGCAAAGTCTCTTTGATGAAAATATTTGCGCCTATCAGAGCTTCACGATCACCGGCATCGTAGACAAATCCGCTGATGCTGGCCGATTCGGATTGGCCGTAAAGAGACAGTGTGGTCATAATTAAAAACAACAAGAACTTCATTCAACCTCCCTTTGTAAGTAAAAATCGCTATTCAATACATTTAAGAAAGCCCTTGTAAATGATAAGTCACAAGCGGCTGTCATAATTTAGAAAAAAAACCGGTAATCTCGTCCTCAAACATGAATCAGGACAAGGAAATTCATTAAAAAATTGTTATCAACTGATAAAATTATGACGCCTGAGGCAGGGATTTTTTGTACGCAGAAGGGGTTAAACCCGTGTATTTTTTGAAGGCAGCGTTAAATGCCGATTTGGAATTAAAACCGCAATCAAACGCAATGGCAAGAATGGTAAGATGTTGGTGTGCATCGGAGATCAATAATTTTTTGGCTTCATTGATCCGGTAATTATTGATGAAATCGAAAAAATTCTGATTACGTTGTTCATTAATGATTTGTGAAACATAACGATCCGGAATAGAAATCTTCTCAGCCAACGTATTTAAACTTAATTCCGGATCACAATAGAGTTTCTCATTTTCCATCAATTCTAATATTCGATTAAGATAATTTTGAGATTGATCGGAGGTGAGCGACGAACTTTCATATTTTTTCTTTTCGGATGGAAAATGAAAAAGCTCGGGCTGCTTCAAACCGTAGTAACCCATGCCATATATAAATGGTGAAGCGATGACGGGCAGATAAATGACATACCGGTCATACTGATCGAAAACACCCAAAAGAAACCAGATCGTCCACAATGACAACAAAACGCCAAGACACAATTTGAGCCATCGCAAACTCAATCGATCGGTCGATGAAAAATTTTCAAGGATCTCCGCTTCGTAACGAGCAATTCTTTTGAAAACTAAAATCAAGTAAGTCAAACATTGAAAATAGATCAGCGAATCAAAAATCAAATCTCCCCAATCTATTTCAAACGCTGTGTTCGTCGCGAGCCGTTTTTCATAAAAATCCGTCAACGCTTTATATTTTTCTTCGATGGGAACCAAAACAATCAAAACAGTCAATAGCGTCATCAGGGCGGTAGGAATAAGATGTAACAGCTTCTTTTTTGACCAAGAAAAATCCGCCGAGGTGAGCGCACAGACATAAAAATAAAACAAAGGCCCGTATAAAGTATCGACCGGGTTTGTCACTCCCAAAAACCACGGGTATTCCAAATAATAACCGGTATGAATCAGAATAATATCGATCAAACCGATTGAAATACTCAAAAGGCATAAGCCGAGGTAAATATTGGCTCGGTGGTTGTGACGAATGTTAGTCAGTAAAACGACAGAGAAAAAAAATCCCTGAACAATACCAATAATTCCGATAATCGAGTAGACATCAAAACCGTGCTGCAGTGTTAATTCGCTGTTCATATCGGAAAAATTTGGTATGGATACATGCTTCAGGACGAAAAGCGTAAGAAGTTAAGTTATATTTGTAAACTAATTTTAATTAAAAAAGGAGTTTACATGAAGGTTGTTTTGTATTTGACGTTAATGGTTTTGTTCTGTTCAATGCATGTGCACGCACAGAAACGTTATCGATTCGGTTTCAATTATACGCTGCCTGTTCAGAGTTTAAACTTATCGAAAATCAACGATCAATTTAAAGATATTCGATTGGGGCATTCTTCCGGTATTTATTTTTATAAAAAAGTGAATGACCACTTCAATTGGGGTTATTCCACGCTTGTTGCGTCTTATAAAGATCACGGTACCGAAGTTTTGTTACAAACCGCCGGAGTTTTTTTATCGGCACAGGCTAAGTCTAAGTTCTTTCCATTTGCATCGTTGATTCTCGGGGGCATGCTCGCTCATGCCGATAAAAAAATAAGTCCGATTAATTCCAGTTCCTCCACGGCGGTTCATTACCGCGGCGAAGGATTTATGATGACGCCGGGAATCGGCGTTGGTTATGACGGCGAGTCTTTTCACACACGGTTATCCGTCAAACAAACCTATTTTCTCGGAAAATCCAAAGTCAGCGCTCTTAACCAGACATACGCCGGCGTTGAATATGGATTTAATATTTAAAAATCGAACGACTCAGACTCGCATTCAAATGTTCCGATAGGTGCGCCGGGCGGCAAATCGAATGTTGAAGCGCCGGATATTTTCTCCGGATTTTTAATCCGCTCGGCCGCAAATTGTAAATGAGCCAGATACGTCGTGTCTTTCGTCTTTGTTTTTTGAACGTCAATAAATTCGTTCAGGTTTTTAAGAGCCTGGGAAACGATGGCGCGGACCTGGTACGATGTTTTTTCATTTTGTGCAAGCGCGAAAAGCCGCGTCAAAACGATTTGTTCGGTGGCCAACTGCACTTGTGAGTTCAAACCGGTTTCGCGCTTTGCTTTCCATGTTTTCTCGATCAATCGGCTGATGACTTCGTCGAGACCGAGATTATTATCCCGGGCATGATACTCGACGAGGCGTTCGGCGCGGTTGGGCTGAAGTAAAAGGGATACAGTGAAATTCGCGAGCGCTTCAGCCGGTGCGACGGCGTCAAACGTAATTCCTGTTCTTTTTGTGAAAATTTCGCGCGTCGGATAGAATACATACAATCGCGGAGGAATGATCTTCAGGATGGATTCTGACATGGTCAGCGAACCCGGATTAAGACAGTCCAGCATCGCGTCCAAAGCTTTTTGCTGGTCGTCGCGCTTCACGATCGCCGTGATGATCTGATTATCACCGCGCACGGCGTACGAATAATTGAGCCCACCGACCATCTTCGAGACCGCTTCAAGTTGATACCGATGAAAATTATATATCGGAACTAAAACATCTTCCAACGCGCTCATCGGAGTACCGATAGGAACGGCTTTTTCTGAAAAATTGGACAACGCTTTGGCGCGAATGGTCATGACGTTTTTGAGTTCGGCAATCGGATCCGTGCCGTTGTCCCACAAATGTGCGTACGGGTGAGCCGCGCCTTGCATGCGTGCGTCCGGATCGGTGATGTACAAAAGTCCTTTGGCTGCGGCTTTTGTCAGAATAGTATTGAGTGAAGATTTTACGTCAGCCGTCGATGGAAAATCCTGATAACCATACTCGATCGCAACCTTATCCCATTCACCAATACCCGTGGCATACGCGTCGGACAAATCAATAGAACCGTCGGCGTTGATTTTGATTTTCGGGTGCGGATAATCCATGACGGACGCGCGGTTATTGTAACTCGCGCCGAAATTGTGTTCTAATCCGAGCGTGTGCCCAACTTCATGTGCCGATAACTGGCGGATTCGTGCGAGCGCCATTTCCAGAATATCTTTCGGAACTGCTTTTCCTTCTTCAAAAGGCGCGAGTAATCCCTGCGCGATCAGATAATCCTGACGCACACGCAGCGATCCGAGTGTCACATGACCTTTGATAATTTCACCGGTGCGAGGATCGGTGATCGCATCGCCGTACGACCAGCCGCGGGTTGAGCGGTGAACCCACTGGATCACATTGTAGCGAACATCCATAGGGTCGGCGTCTTCGGGTAAAATTTTAACCTGGAAAGCATTTTTGTAGCCGGCGGCTTCAAAAGCCTGATTCCACCACGATGCGCCTTCGAGTAAAGCCGACCGGACCGGTTCCGGCGTCGTATTATCGACGTAATAAATGATCGGTTTGACCGCTTCCGATATCGCATCGTTCGGGTTTTTCTTTTTGAGGCGGTGACGTGCAATGAATCGCGTAATCAATGATTCACCGATCGGCGAACTGTAGTTGAAAAACGATTGCGCAAAAAATCCCGCGCGTTGATCGTAGATGCGCGGCGAAAATTGATCGTCCGGCAATTCGATAAAAGAATGGTGCTGGCGGAGCGTGATTGCCTGAACCGTCGGCGCAACCTGTGAAACAAAATCGCCGGCGTCGTCGCCGCCGGTAAACGTCACCGTCGTTTCAAATTCTGAATTTTTTGGAAAGCTTTTGGTTTGAGGTAAATACATTGCTGAGCGCGAAGCGTCAAACCGATACGTACCTTGTTTGGTTTGCCGCAAACTGCCGATCACGTCATGAGCGTCGCGTAGAAAAAATTCGGTTGCGTCCACAAGAACCTTATTCCCTTCCGCCGCTTCGATTTTAAATCCCCATAACACGGATTGGGCGAACGATTCTTTCACGGCGCGTTGTTCGTTTTGATCGGATGTGATCGCGCGGTAACCGTAATTCGGTTGGACGAGCAATACTTTCGGCCCGACGCGATTGAAATAGACAATTCGCCGGGAACCGATCTGGCCGCGATCCAGCCCGATATCGTTCGATCCGAGCCCTGCCGGCAAAGAATTCATATATAAAAATTCGCTGTCAAACTTTTCAATTTCGAGCCAGATTTTTCCGGAAGAATCTTCCCAATAAAAATTGAAAAACCCGCTGTATTTTTTCATGCCGGTTGTTTTGGCGGCAATGGTCGGCAGGGAATTCTGCGTGTGCGCCACGGTCGTCCAAACGCATAAAAAAAGAAAAAAAAGCTTTCTCATAATACTCCCGAATGTTAGATGGTAATTTAGAATGCCGGTAAAACGATTAATCAAAATGATAGTTTCACTACAGAATCGAAGCAACCGATTTTTTTAATTCCCGGATCACGGCCTTTTCAAACCACGGATTTTTTTTCATCCATATCTGGTTGCGCGGGGAAGGATGAACCAAAGGAAAGTATTTCGGCCGGTATTCTTTGAACGCCCTGACCGTATCGGTTAAAGTTTTTTTGACGCGGCCGGACAGGTAATAATTTTGTGCAAATTGTCCGATCAGTAAGGTGAGTCTGATCTGCGGGAGCAGTTCTAAAACTTTCCGGTGCCAGAGCGGCGCGCATTCCTGGCGCGGAGGAAGGTCGCCGGAATTTCCTTTGCCGGGATAACAAAATCCCATCGGGACTAAGGCGATGACCGAAGCGTCATAAAAGATCTCCCGTGTAATGCCCATCCAATCGCGCAGCCGGTCGCCGCTGGCGTCGTCCCACGGAATACCGCTGGCATGAACTTTTGCACCCGGCGCCTGTCCGATGATCAGAATTTTAGCCGTCGGTTTCGCGCTCAGGATCGGCCGAGGACCCAGCGGCAAAGACGCCTCACACACGTTGCACGCACGAATTTCTTTCAGCAAACGGTTGAGTTTGACAGACATTGATTCCGGTGTTTGTTATGAAAAAACTAAAACTTCGAAGTGATCCGATCCTGAAAATACTGATCGACGCCGTCCGACTGTTCATCGGCGTGGTAGGAACTGCGAACGAGCGGGCCGGATTCGACGACCCGGAATCCCATTTCAAGGCCTTTGGTTTTGAACATGGCGAAGTCGTCGGGATGGACGAACCGGTCGACGGGAAGATGTTCTTTGGTTGGCTGTAAATATTGGCCCAATGTCAGAATATCCAGATTTACCTCGCGTAAATCGCGCATGACTTCAAGCACTTCGTCGTTCGTTTCGCCGAGGCCGAGCATCATGCCGCTTTTCGTAGCCATGTTCATTTTTTTTGCGCGGCCGAGCAATTCAAGGCTTTGCTGATAATTGGCCTGCGGGCGGACGACTTGGTACAAACGCGGAGCGGTTTCAATATTGTGGTTCAGAATATCCGGCTTCGCGTCGACGACATTTTTCAGAGCTTCTTCGTTGCCTCTGAAATCGGGAATCAGCACTTCGACGCGGCAGGACGGGATGGCTTTATTGATCTCGCGAATCGTATTGGCGAAAATCATCGAGCCGCCGTCGGGCAATTCGTCGCGATTGACGGAAGTGATCACGGCGTGACGTAAATGCATTTTCCGGACCGACTCGGCTACGCGTTTGGGTTCTTCCAGATCCAGCCATGTCGGTTTCCCGGTTTTGACGGCGCAAAAGCCACAGCTGCGCGTGCACGTGTCACCGAGGATCATGAAAGTCGCCGTGCCGCGATTCCAGCATTCCGC